>DASXTT010000271.1:0-3756 GCA_036505255.1 Planctomycetota bacterium
ATCTCCCTTGAAGGATTTCCCGCGTTCCCCCTTCGCCATATCTCAAATCAGAACGGATCCGTCCGGACCTTCCGCCGCCAGCAGGTCTCCGCGGGGGGAAAAGGCCAGGCTCGCCCCCTTCAACCCCCGTCCGTCGACGGCCTTGACCTCGGCGCCCGACGGGAGATCGAAGACCTGGACGCCGGCCGAGTTCGTGTTTCTCACGGCCAGGCGCTTGGCGCCATTCGAAAGGGCGAGGAAGCCCACGATGGTGTCGTTGTCGAGGTCCATCGCCGCGATTTCGCTGTCGTCCACCGAGGAATGCACCGTGACCTTGCCGTGACTCCCGCTCCGGGCGTAGTGGAGGCCGTCCGGCGAGACGCCATACCAGACCCCATACTTGCTGATCTCGCGGGAGGAGCGCAGGCCGCCCGTGGCACAATCCCAAACCTGGATCGTGCTTCCCAAGATCTTGAGAGACGCGTCGTCCGGAGAGAACCAGGTGGCGACACAGTCGCCGACCATCGGGCGTTCCTCGTGCACCGGGGCTCCAGTTTTCGCGTCCCAGATCCGAAACCGAGTCCCGAGGCCGGCGACGACGCGGCTTCCGTCGGCCGAGAGCGCGCCCCTGTACCCGCCTCCGGCGAGTCGCTTCACTTCGCGCCCCGAGGAGGACTCATGGAGCGAGGTGGTGCCGTCCGAGACCACCGCCAGCGTCGCGCCGTCCCGTCTGAAGAACGGATAAAAGTTCACGTTCTCTTTTCGTTCGATGCGGAAAAGCTCCTTCCCGGTCGCGACTTCCCAGACCCGGACGGCCCTGTCTTCGCTGCTGCCCGCGGCGATCCGCGAGCCGTCCATGGAGATCGCCGGGCTGTGAAATGGAAAGGGTGTGTCGATCTTCCCGGTCATTTCCCCTGTCTTCGGGTTCCAGAACCGGATCGTCTTGTCCTGTCCGGACGTTGCGACGAACCGGCCATCCGAAGAATAAGCGGCACCCCAGACTTGGCCTGTGTGGCCTTTCAAGGTCGCGACCTTCGCCCCGGAGGAAACCTCCCAGACGCCGGCCTGACCTTCGACCCCGCCGTAGACGAGCAGGGCCCCGTCGTCCGACAGTCCGACCCCTAACGGCTGTCCGTTGAAATCATCGCCCGCGTGGATGACCCGCAGGCATTTGCCGTCGCCGGAATCGTAGACGCCGACCATCCATCCAGTGGCGCGATCGTATTCCCCGGTGACGATCCGCTTCAGATCGCCGGAAAAGGACGAGGTGAAGCCCCGGCCCGCCTTCTTCACTGGAGGGCGAATCGGATTGCCGGTGGCGATATCCCACCAGTGAATGAATGCGTAGTCGACGACCATGAGGGTCTTGCCGTCGGGGAGAAAGGCGAACGCGTTGACGTCCTCGATGTGCCGGAACCGGAGGCTTCCGAATCTCGCCACCACCCCCGCCGGAAGCGGATCGCCGTAAAGGTCGGCTTTGGGTTCAGGCGCCTTGGGCGGATCCTGGAGAACGGCCAAGATCACGACAAGAGACAGGGGCAGGGATCGGATCATGTCAGGCCGCGCTTGTCAGCCATCAGCTTGAACGTCCTGGCGGCCCGTTTTGTCGGGTCCGGCTGATCGCTGAAGGCTGAACGCTTCTTAAGCTGAGCGCTGACGGCAGTCGGCTGAGCGCTCTACAGCAGTTCCCGGATGGGCTTCCCGCCGTAGCTGTACTTCACCTTGCGCGCGTTGACGATGTAGTGGTTGTTCTCCGGGATCCCGATCAGCCGGTAGATCGTCGCGAAGAGCTCGGGCACGGTGACCGGACGGTCCTGGATCTCCATGCCGGTCTTGTCGGTCGCCCCGATGATCCGGCTGCCGACTCCGCACCCCGCCATCGCCACCGAGAAGGCCTTGCACCAGTGGTCGCGACCGTTCGACGCGTTGATTTCCGGGGTCCGCCCGAACTCTCCCATGCACAGGACCAGGGTGTCCTTGAGCATCCCCTGCTTGTCCAGGTCCGCGATCAGCGTCCCCATGCCGGGGTCGAGCTCCTCGCGGACGAGCTTGTTCACGGCCTCGAAGTTGTTGTAGTGGGTGTCCCATCCGCCGAGCCCCACCTCCACGAACTTCACGCCCGCCTGCACGAGCCGCCGGGCGAGCAGGCAGTTCTGGCCGAAGTATCCGCCGTACTCCTTGCGGAGCTCCTCCGATTCCGCCTTGGTGTTGAACGCCTTCAAGAGCGGGGTGGTCATGAGGTCCCCGGCCTTCTTCACCGCGGTGCGCGTCTTCTCGATCACGCGCCCCTCGCGGCGTCCCTCGAACTCCTCGTTCTGGGCGTCGAGCAGTTTCTCCCGCGCGGCCTGCCGGTCGGCGGAAACGCCGCCCGCGCGCGCCACGTTGGGGACGGGGTTGTCCACGTTGGCGACGGTGAAGGCCTGGAACTCCTCGCCGAAGGCCGTCGATTGAGGGATCGGTCCGGCGGGCGACACCGCCACGTAGGTGGGAAGCGGGAAATCCTTGCGGGTCAGCTCGGCCGCGACGACGGTGCCCATCGCGGCGAAATCCTGGCCGGGGATCGGCGCGAAGCAGGTGTGCAGAAGGTGGGCGCCCCGCTCGTGGGCCGCCTCCATCGTCGTGACAGCGCGGAGGATCGCGAGGTTCTTCATCTGCTTCGAGATCCGGTTCATGGGCTCGGCGAGCTGGATCCCGCGGAGGGCCGTGTCGAGCCCCTTGAAGGGGCCGCCCGTCTTCTGCCCGGGCTTGGGGTCCCACGTGTCGAGCTGGCTCGGGCCGCCGCCCATCCAAAGCAGGATGACGGACTTGCCGCTCCCGCCGGCGACGGTGTCCTGGTCCTGCCCGAAGGCGGGAAGGGGGAAACCGGCCGCCGACGCCGCGGCGGCGCCGAGGCCGAACCTGAGGAAGGAGCGGCGCGAAACTCCGACGCCGGGCGCCGCGCACTCGCTGCAGATGGTCATGCCTTGTCCCCCGTTAATGCCGGGTCAGGAATTCCGTCGAGTTGATCAACGTCCACACCAGGTCGGTCAGGCCGGGCTCGCCCCGCTTCTCCTCGAGCCACGCCGCCCACCGGGCGGTCTCCTGTCCCTGGGGCTTCCTCCCGTACACGGAGAGGAAGACGAATTCCACCTTGTCGGCGGGCGAGCCCTCGAGCTTGGCCGCGCGGGACGCGGTTCCGCCCGGATTGCGGATCATCTGCTGGATGATCTCGCCGTTCCGGATCATGAGCATCTGGCGCGCGTTTCCCGGGAGCGGCGTCACCTCGGTCCATCCGACGCTGGGTCCGAAGACCAGGCTCATCTGTCCCGCGTACCAGCCCCACCACCCGTTGAAGGGGGCCTGGGTGCGGTCGGGCACCGGATCCCCCCCGCGGGTGGCGACCGCGATGGAGAGGAAGAGCTGCGCCGTGGTGAGCGGCTTGAGCGTGGCGCGCGCGTAGTCCTTCACGTCGCCGGGCTCCCCGCGGGCCGAGGCGCGCTGGTAGGACTTCGAGGCGCAGATCGCCCGCGCGAGGTGCTTCAGCGAGTACTTGTTCGACGAGAAATCTCCCGTGATCTTCTCGAGGAGCTCGTGGATGGAGGCCTTGTTCTTCTGGTTGAAGTCGTCGACGGGCATGACGAGGCCGCGGCCCATGAACCAGTCCCAGACTCGGTTGGCGAAGTTGCGCGCGAGCTGATTGTGATTCTTGTTCTGGATGAACACGGTGAGGAACCGCATCCGCGGTTGGTCGCTCCCGGGCGATCCGCCGAGCAGGAAGGTCGGCTTGAGGAGGCCGCC
>DASXTT010000272.1:0-4369 GCA_036505255.1 Planctomycetota bacterium
AGGACTAGTCTTAAGAGATTATAGAAGGTCCGAGGAAGAGGGACCGACTCTCAACGAACGTACGGGGTTTCCCTGGATTCACCGCTGCTCAAGATGTCGTTGGAGGAGCAGCGGGCGCGCACGTGCCCGTCCTTGACCTCATAAACCCGCACGTTCGTTTCGATCTTGCCGTCCTTCGTTTCCCGGCACCGGAATGCGAAGAGGGTACCGGAGAAGATATCGACCTCTACGGGCACGGCATCCTCGCCATTCGGTGTGGGCTCGATATCCTTCACGGCTTGGAGCACCTCGCCGATCTTCATGGTCGCCCACTTGGAGTCGTAGATGACCAGGGTTTGCGACTGGGAAACGACCCCTTGGGACAGCAGCTTCGCTTCCACGATGAAGTGAATAGGCGCGGCTGCGGCGCCGGCCCCCGGAGCGGACTTTTTTACGGAGTACTGGAGCACCGTCGCAACAGGCAGCGAGGAGCCGCCGCCGGAAGCGGAGGGGGTCTGGCAGGAAACGGCCGATAGAAGGACCGCAAGAAGCGCTAGGGATCTCATTCTCGCTAAGGACGGCACTTGCGGCACGCGACCTTGCCGGCGTCGCGCGCGTGCTTCTTGCTCTCGTAGTACGCCCGCTCCTCGTCGTCGGTGCCCTCGAGGGCCGGGCAGTACGAGAGATGAAAAGTCCTCTGGACGCCGACGGAGACATACTCGCCGAGCGCCCCGCGCGACATGTACTCGTCGATGGGAAGCTCGAAGGCGCGGACCGCTTCCTCCTCCGCCGTGAAGGTCTGGAGATATGGGTTGAGGCCCAGGCGGTCGAGCGTGAACTGGGCGTCGGGATTGAGTCCGGAGAACTTGACGTCGCCTCCGCGGGCGCGCGCCTCGTCGATATAGGCCACGAAAGCGGAGACTCCGTGGCTGTCGAGGTAGACGAGCTGGCGGCAGTCCACGAGGACCTTGCAGAATCCGCGGTTCATGAGCCGCTCGAAGACCCGCGTCACGGTGTCCAGCTTCGTTTCGTCGAGCCGGCCGGCCAGCTCCAGGACGGCGACTTCCCCGCTATCCCGAAGCCCGATGGTGAGGACCCGCTTCTCCCCCCGGCCGATCCGCTGCTCCTCGAGAATCTCACGGATCACCGTGGGGCTCAAGACGTTGCGTTTGACGAGGATGTCGCCCAGGCGGGTGGCGCTGCCGCCCTCGTTGATCTGGTACCGTTGCATCGCGAGGGCTTCGTCGATGTGCTGCGGCTTGGCCACGCCCTTGCGCACGAGGATTTCGCCGAGGCGAGGGTACGTCTCTTTCAGCTTTTTAGGCAACTATTTGGCCCAACCGAATTTACCTGATTATAGCACACCCAAGGGCTTCCGGGGGCCGATTCGGGAGGGGGCGTGGCCAGCTCCCAGCTTCCAGATGTTCTTCACGAAGGGGTGAAAGTCAGCCCCGCCGCCTCCGCCGGGGAGGACGAGCGCCGCGATCAGGGCGCGGAGGAGGGTCATCATGGTTCCGCGATTATCGCACCGGCCCGTTTCTCCAAGCGCGGTTTTTGGTAACGCCGGCGCCGGGTATCAGTCTTACTCGATGGCCGCTATACTGTCCGAACGACGGAGGAATCGTCCATGAAGGCGTTCATTGCGATCATCGGCATCCTTGGCGCTCTCCTGCTCGGAGCGGTTCTCTTCTTCGGTTGCTCCTTCTCGATGCGCAACCGGATCATCGAGCTCGACGAGCAGGCCAAGGCCAAGTGGGCGAACATCGAAACCAACCTGCAACGGCGGCTCGAGCTCATCCCCAACCTCGTGAATACCGTCCAGGGGGCGGGAAAGTACGAGGGCGAGACGCTCGTGAAGATCACCGAGAAGCGCAACCAGCTGCTCGGCCTGGTCGACCAGCTGAAGGCGTCGTCCAAGGATCCGGCCAACGCGGAGAAAATCGACCGCTTGAACTCCGAACTCCTGGCCGGGGTGCGGGCCTTCACCGGGATCGCGGCCGAGGCCTATCCCCAGCTCAAGGCCACCGAGGCCTACCGCGACCTCATGGCCCAGCTCGAGGGGACCGAGAACCGGATCGCCGTCGCGCGCCGGGACTACAACGAGTCGGCGGCCCAGTACAACGCGACGGTCCGCAAGTGGGGCTGGCTCCCCTTCTGCCGCGGCTATCAGCCCCGGGCCACCTTCCAGGCTCCCCCGGAGGCGCAGAAGGCGCCCGAGGTGAAGTTCTGAGCGGCCCGAGAATAGTCGCGCACCATGCGGGCCGCTTGCCCTGAGCGAAGCGCGGCGGAGTCGAAGGGTTGGTCGCCCGCCATCCCGCTTTCGGGTTCCCGGCTCGGACATTGTCTCAGACCACGAGCCCGATTCGCGAATGCGGCACCCATTCCCGGTGATACAGTCGCGCGGCTTGGAGCGTGAAGCTTGAAACCTGGAGCTTTTGTCATCACGGCGCTCCTGTTCCTGGCGCCGCAGGATTTTCCCCGGCTGTCGGAGCCCATCCACGACGAAGCGGGCGCGCTCAATCCGGAGGAAAAACGCCTCGCCGCCGAGATGGTCCGGAAGCTGGAGGAGACCGATTCCACGCAGGTCGCCCTGGTCATTGTCCGCACCACGGGCGGGCTCGACATCGCGGACTACGCCCTTGGAGTCGCGCGCCGCAACGGCATCGGGCAATCCGGCAGGAACAACGGCGTCCTTATCGTGGTCGCCGTCGAGGATCGCCGGGTGCGGATCGAGGTGGGGACGGGCCTCGAAGGGAAGCTGCCCGACGCGCTTTGCAGCAGGATCATCCGCGACGAGATGGTCCCTCACTTCAAGAACGGCCAGATCGGCGCCGGGGCCCTCGCCGGGTTGACGGCGGTCGTCCAGTCCGTGCGGGGCGAATACCGCGGAAATCCCTCCTCGCGAAAAGACCGGACCCAGACGGGTTTCGCCGCGATGATCATCATCATTTTCATCGGTTTGATCGTGTTCAGCCGGCTGAGCGGGTGGGGCGGCTTCGCGGGAGGCTACCTTCTTGGCAGCTCGATGGGCGGCTGGGGTCGCGGCTCAGGCTCGGGCTGGGGAGGAGGCGGCGGTGGAGGCTGGTCGGGCGGCGGCGGAAGCTTCGGCGGGGGAGGCGCCTCCGGATCATGGTGAGGCCCGACCGGTTCCTGGCCGATGACGACCGGAAGCGCGTCCTCGACGCGGTGAAGGACGCGGAGTCGCGCACCGCGGGCGAGATCCGGGTTCTGATCGTGGGACGGAGCGCGCGGCACGCGTGGGTTCCGGCCCTGATCGTCGGAGCCGCCACCGGGGGAGGAACCTACGCAGCGCTGAACGCCTCGGCCTGGGGCTGGGCGGGTCCCGCGGAAGCAATCGCCGCCGCGTCCGTGGGAGCCGCGGCCGCCTTCGCGGGGTGGTGGTTCATCCCGCGCGGCCGGCGGGCGAAGAAGCGTTCCGTGTGGGCCCGGGCGGGGCGCGAGTTCGCGCGGCTCGGCATCGGCAAGACGGCGGGCGCGACAGGCGTGCTCGTGATGCTTTCTCTATGGGAGCGCGAGGCGGTGGTGCTCGCCGACAAGGCGATCAACGACAAGGCGGCGCCCGACACGTGGGCGGCCCAGGTGAAGATCCTCCTCGACGGCGTGAAGGCGGGCCGGCCCGGCGAGGGGATCGCCGCGTCGGTGAAGGAAATCGGCGCGATTCTCGCTCGGCACTTTCCACGCCGTCCGGACGACGTCAACGAACTGCCGGACGACCTTGAAACCCGGAAATGACGCGGCCGGTCCTCCCCTGATTCCTAATTCTTGATTCCTGATTCCGGCTCATCCCCGAACACCTCGGCCGTGAAGGTCTCGATCGCGGTTTCGGGATCGCGCCACGCATCAGGAGGGAGGCCGGCCTTCCGGCAGGCCTGGGCCAGGAACTCTTCGGCGGTCCATCCGTGCTCCGCGGCGACCTGGGGCAGCAAGAGGCCCGAGCGCGGACCCTGGCTCACGTAGAGCCCGTCGCGCCCGACGCGAACGTCGTCGGCACCCGCGACGCGGCGACGGGGGGAGAGGACGCTGATCTCGACGCGGAGATCGGGAATCTCGTCGGGCCGGACGGGGTCGAAGCGATCGTCGCGCGAGGCGGCCGCCGCGGCCATCTCCTGGACCGAGCGCCAGAGCGGCTGGCCCGGGGCCAGGTGGCCGATGCATCCGCGGAGCTCGCGGTCCCGGCGGAGGGTGACGAAGGCGGCGCCGGGGTCCTGGAGTTCCGGGGCGTCCGGAGCGGGGGCGGCGGGTTCGCGCCCCTCGGCCGCGGCCGCGACGGCGTCGCGGGCGACGGCGATCAGCGCGCGACGGGCGTCGGTGTCGAGCACGAGGTCATCATGCCACGCTCCCCCCGGAAATAGAAAGCCCCCGCGCGGAG
>DASXTT010000273.1:0-3189 GCA_036505255.1 Planctomycetota bacterium
CCTCCCGGACCTCGAGATCCGTGTCGTCGAGTTTCCGGACGAGGTCGTCGATCCGCGATTCATCCTGGAGAAGGCCCAGGACCAGGGGGAGCGCGATGAGAAAGTGACGCATGGAAGCCTCCGGAACGGGACGGCCCGACCATTCTAACTACGGACCGGCTCCGTGACTCGTCGGGAAGGAAGGTCGACGGGGGCGTTGATCCGAACGACCGGGAACTCGGATCCCGGCCGGAGGTCGCCGTCGAGGATCCCCCATCGCGCGAAGCCGTCGTCGCTCTCGGGTTCGAGAAGATACATGGCGACGTGGGCGAGGGGCTGGGCCATGGGGACGATCGCCGTTCCCGCCGGCAGGGTCCGGGGGGAGACCTCGCTGCGCGCATGGAGGACGGTCTCCAGGAGCGTGTGGGTTCCGACATCGGGACTCCGCGTCTTCTTCATGTCAATAATGACATATCTCTCGACTGGAACCTCGACGGGCCGCGTCAGCCTTTCGACGCGGAGGTTGTGGTTGTGCAGGCGCGGAATGAGCGTGTCGGGAACGGCGTAGGCGAAGGGGCGGCGGACCAGGCGCGTCGGGGCGAATCTCCCGTAGAAAAGCCCCTCATAGGTCGTCCGTTTGCCGCCCTCGACTTTCCGGGCCTTCAAGGTCGCCTTGTCCCATCCCACGATCGCCACCGGGTCGGGGAATGGATGGGCGGGGTACGTCATGGAGACATGGTCGTCCGGCCCGGGGTGGGCCACGCCGTAGTTGATCCCCACGAGATCGAAGGGCGAGGGGTGCCGGCCCTTTTCGACGGTCTCGCGCTCCGCCCGCTCGACGATCGACTTGATCGTCGCCGCGTTCCGCGAGGCGGTCAGGAAGATCTCCAGGAGGGTCGCGTACATCACGTCGATCCGCCGGTCGAAGGGGATGTAGGAATAGGCCTCGAGGAGCACGTCCATCCGTCCCGTCAGGCCGCGGTAGTGGCTTCCGTAGCGCGGCAGGGGGGAATAGGTCTCCCATCCCTGCGAGGGATCCTCCTGGTTCCGGTAATTCCCGTAGAAGAAGGTCCGGAATCGCTTTCCCCGGAGCAGGCGTCGGCCGATTTCCGGAAGAAACGTGTCGCGCGCGTACAGGATCGGGCCGTGCGGGCCGCTTTCAAGCGTGTGGGACGTATCCCAAGTCAGCTGGTACCCATGGATCGAGCCGTCCGTCGTGTGGCAATCGATTACGACATGGGGCCACCAGCGGCCGAAGGCGCGGGAGAGGCGGACCGACTCGACGGCCTCCTGCTTCGTGTAGTCGCGGTTCAGGTTGATCCCGGCGCCGGTGTACCGGGTGCCGACGCCGCTTTCAGGACCGACCTGCCCGTCGAGCTTCTCGAGGTCGAGGACCCGGTTCTTCGGGTCGATGCGGTCGTTTCCGTCGGGGTTGTAGTCGGGGATGATCACGAGCGCGCATTTGCGGAGCCAGGCGGGGGAGGTCCCGACCGTCAGGTCGCGGGCGAGCATCTGGCAGGCTTCCTTGCCCTCGACTTCCCCCGCGTGGATGTTCGCGATCACGAGGATCTTGAGGAGCCCCTGGCGGTCGGCGGCCGCCGGGGTGAAGGCCTTCGTCGGCGAGACGATGACGCACGCGATGTCGCGCCCCTCCGCGCTCCTGCCGATCGACTCGACCCGGACCCGGTCGGTTTTCGCGGCGAGGACCCGGAGAAACTCGAGCACTTCGGCGTGGGTCGAAGTCTCACGACACTGCGTGAGCTCGGCCTTCGTGAGGGGAACGGGGGGGGGCATTGGCGGTGGATTGTGGGGCGGGCGGGCGGAGGCGTCAAGGCCGGGAGGTCCGCACCGGCTTGCCGGGATCCTCGAGGGTTTCGCGGCCGGTCGCGAGGCGGAAGGCGACGTAGAGGATGATCAGGGCGGCGACGGCCGCGAGCACGAGCTCGTTGAGGAAAATCCGTTTCCAGAGAGGTTCGGAATCTTCCATCACTTCTCCCGGAATCCGCGCACCCGCGGAGCCTCGGGTCCCAGCTCGATCTCCAGCCAGCCCGCGATCCCCGTCTGATATACGTCCGCTGTTCGGCGCGCGTGGTCAAGGACTTCTCGCGAGGCGTACCCCTCGGGGGCGCTCGCGATCACGAGTCGGGGAGCGACCTCGGCGATCAGCTCGCGGTGGAGGTCCTGCCGCTTGCCATGGTGGGGAAGGAGGAACACGTCGGCGGAAAGGGCGGCCCCGGAGCCCAGAAGGGCGCGGCTTCCGAGCTCTTCGATGTCTCCGGGGATGAGAACGCTTCCGCCCGGGGTGGTCGCTCGGACGACGAGCGAGCGGTCATTGACGGGCCATGTGCCGTCGGCTTCGGGGGGAGGCCCAAGGATCTCGAATCCTGGAAGGGCGCTCCCGCGACCCGCGAAGACGATTTCCACCCCGCGGAGCCGGGCGAAGTCGAGGACCGGATGGTCGAACGCCGGAGGAACGATCAGCCGGGCGACGCGCATCCGCTCGATGAGGCTTCGCGCGCCATTCACGTGGTCCGCGTCGGCATGCGACAGCACCAGGGTGTGGACGCGCGTCACGCCGCGCGACCAGAGGACCGGCGCCGCCACGGCGGCTCCGACGTCGCGATAGGACAAGCTGCCGCAATCAAAGACCACGGTCCCTCCGTCGGCCGTCCGAAGGTAGGCGCAGGCGCCCCGTCCGACATCGATGCAGCCGAACGTGGGGTGATCGGGGCCCGGAGCGGCCAGCGCGGGGAGGGCCAGCGACGCGCCGAAGGCGGCGCAGAGCCACGGCTTCCAACGGTCGGGCGCGGTGCGGGCGCGCCACGTCCACAACCCGAGACCCGCGTAGTAGGCGGCCGCGGCCCACGCGGGCATCGCGGGGAGGAAGAGATAGGCGAAAGGCAGTCGGGTGAGAAAGGACGCGCTCCAGGAGGTGGCTTCGAATACGCCCGTCGCGGCCCACCCGACCGCCGTGGCGCCCGCGGGAAAGAGGAGGGCGAGGGGAAGGGCGGCCAGCGCGAGGATCGCCTGGACGGTGACCAGGGGGCAGAGAACCAGGTTCGCGATCAGGATGACCGGAGTCGCGAGATTGAAAGTCGCGAGCACGATCGGCGCCGTCGCGAGCCAGGCCCCGATCGAAACGGCCAGCGCGGCCCGCATCTGTCGACCGAGCCACGCCGGCACGGGATGTCGCGCCGGAACCGGAGGCGC
>DASXTT010000274.1:0-7285 GCA_036505255.1 Planctomycetota bacterium
GGGCTGCCGACCGTCGTGGTGGCGGCGTCGCGGGACGAAGCGGAGGCCCGGCGGTGGCAGGAGTCGCTCTCCTCGCCGAGCCTGAGGCTCTACACGGGGGACGATCCGGTGGGCGCGGAGTTCGGGGGCGCGCTGAAGAACGTCATCGCCATCGCCGCGGGCATTGCCGACGGGCTCGGCCTCGGTGACAACGCGAAAGCGGCGCTCGTCACGCGCGGCATCGTCGAGATGGCCCGGCTCGGGACCGCCCTCGGCGCGCGGAAAGCGACCTTCTTCGGAATCTCGGGGATCGGGGACCTTATCACCTCGTGCACGAGCCGCCACGGGCGCAACCTGCGGGTGGGGCGCGCCGTGGGATCGGGGCGCACGCTCGATCAGGCCCTCGAGGGTATGAAGATGGTGGCCGAGGGGGTGTGGACCTGCACCGCGGCGCGCGGGCTGGGACGAAAGCACAACCTGGACCTGCCCATCACCGAGGAGGTCTGCCGGATCCTGCATGAAGGAAAGGCGCCTCTTGAGGGCCTGCGGTCCTTGATGACCCGACTGCCTAAGAGCGAGGCGGCGGACCTCTCCTAGACTTCAGACTTCAGACATCAGACTTCCGTCCGTAGCGTCCCCCCCGACCCTCAAACGGACAACTGATGACTGACGACCTCTTTCTGAAGTCTGAAGTCCGAAGTCTGAAGTCTGTCTCTTACCCCTTGATACAGGCCAGCGGCCTCAGCCGTACGACTTTGTCGGAGATTCCCGCTCTTTCCATCACGTTGACGACCTCCGTGACGTCCTTGTAGGCCTCGGGCATCTCCTCGATGATTCCGTCGCGGCTGTGGGCCATGACGACGACGCCGTGCTTGTCGAGCATCTCGCGGCCGAGGTCGCGCCCCTTCAGCATCCGTTTCATGGCGGTGCGCGAATGGCGGCGGCCCGCGCCGTGGCAGGTCGAGGTGAAAGTCTCCTTCGAGGCGCGCTTGTTGCCGACGAGGAGGAACGAGGCGCGGCCCATGTCTCCCGGCACGAGCACCGGCTGGCCGAGGTCGCGGTAGGCCTCGGGGATGAGCGGATGGCCCGGGGGAAGGGCCCGCGTCGCCCCCTTGCGGTGGACGCACAGCTTGCGCGGGACCCCGTCGACCTCGTGGGTCTCGAACTTGGCGATGTTGTGGCAGACGTCGTAGACGAGACGCGCGCCGAGGTCCTCCGCGTTCCGCCCCGTGGCCCGCGCGAGGGCCCGCTCCGCCACTCCCTTCATCACCTGCCGGTTGGCGAAGGCGAAGTTGGCCGCGGCGAACATGGCGCCGAGGTACCGCGCCGCCTCGGGCGACCCGAGGGGCGCACAGCAGAGCTGGCGGTCCGGCAGCCGGATCCCGTATTTCGCCGAGGCGCGGACCATCGCGGCGAGGGACTCGTCGCAGATCTGGTGGCCGAATCCCCGGGAGCCGGAATGGATGGCGAACGCGACGGTCCCGCGCTCGAGCCCCAGCCGCGTTGCGACGTCGGGACGGAAGACCTCCTCGACGACCTGGATTTCGAGGAAGTGGTTGCCGCTTCCGAGCGATCCGACCTGGGGCAGGCCCCGCTCCCACGCGCGCGCCGGCACCGCCTCGGGGTCGGCACCCTCGAGCCGTCCGCCCTCTTCGATATGGAGGAGGTCTTCGGAGGAGCCGTACCCGCGGTCGACGGCCCACCGCGCTCCCTCGGTCACGAGCCGGGCTCCGTCGATGCGATCTTTTACCTTGATCGTGCCGTCGCTCCCGACTCCGGCCGGGATGTCGCGGAAGATCTGGCGCGTGATGTCCCGGATCCGGTCCTTCACGTCGTCCAGCGTGAGGTTCGTCCGCACGAGGCGGACGCCGCAATTGATGTCGTACCCCACGCCGCCCGGAGAGACGACCCCCGTTTCCGCGTCGAACGCCGCGACGCCGCCGATCGGGAAGCCGTAGCCCCAGTGGAAGTCGGGCATCGCGAGGGACGCGCCGACGATTCCGGGAAGATGCGCGACGTTCATGACCTGCCGGAGGCTCTCGTCGTTCCGCGACGACTCCATGAGCGAGGCCGAGGCGTAGATCCGGCCGGGGACGCGCATCTCGCCGGTCGGCGGGATCTCGTAGAGATGGTCGTTGACCTGGCGCAGGGGCACATCGGCCATGGCGCTACTTCCCGGAATGAAGGTCGGGCTCGACGGGGACCCACAGCCGCCGGCGCGCGCGTCCCGCCGCGTCGTCGTCCCCGGCGATGTCGATTCCGGCGATTCCCAGGATGAAGTCGAGCAATTCCGCGGGGTTGAAGCCGACCTCGAACCCGACGGCCAGCACCATGACGCCGACCTCGAGGTCCCAGTACTGCATCGGCGGCTTCTCGAAGGACCCGCTCGAGAACCCGGCGGGCCCGAGCACGGGGCAGCGGTGCTGGGGCAGGCCCTGGCCTTCCCCGATCTTCAGGACATGCAGGGCGGCGGTTTCCGGCTCGATGATCGCCCAGGCGTACGACAGCGGGAAATGATCCTCCGAGCGGCGCTCCTTGGTCGTGATGCCGTAGGCCCAGCCGGCCGACCACCGGCGGCTCGATCCGACCCCGAGGTGGGCGAGTTCGCCCGCCGTGACGTTCGCCTGGAGACCGGTCCCGACCGATCCCTCCACGCGGAAGATGTCCCCGAGATCGCGCGCCCTCTGGGAGAGGTAGCCGCATCCCGTGAGAAGCGGGACCGCCGCGAAGATCCAGAGCCGTTTCATGGTCATCCTTCGACTCCGCTGCGCCCCTCGACTCCGCTCGGGGCCGGCTTCGCTCAGGATAAGCGGCCCGCAACGTCGCTGCTGTTCTCGGGCCGCTTACACGTCAAAAATGACCCGCGCGTGCCAGCCGGAGGGTTCCCGGCGGACCTCGAGCTGGTGGTACGTCACCGCCTTCAGTTCCGTCCGCAGGCCGTCCCGGTCCGGATCGAACGCGGCCACGGGGCCCCGCGCCGTCAGGCGGTTGCCCTCGAAGCGCAGGTCCGTGAATTCGACGAACATCGTACGGCGCGCGAGGAATCTGTACAGCAATTCCGAGAGGAAGGTGCGCAGGAGGAGGTCGGCGCCCTCCTCCTGGAGATCCAGTTGCTCCTCGCCTCCGCCCGAGGCCGGCCTACGCTCGACGAGGATTTCGTAAAGCCCGCGGGCCGCTCTCCGGAAGAGTTCCTCGAGCGTGGGCGCCTTGACTTCGAATCCTATGTCGCCGGTGTGATCCAGGTACCGGAGCTCTTCCATGAAAGGAGAATACTCGAAACGCCAAGCGTCGTGATTCAAGGTCCGAAGTTCAAAGTCCAATGTCCTGCGGACTCAGGACCTCGAACATCGGACGAGCGTTGGACATTGACTCTGGACGCAGGACGTTAGGAGGTTGGTCTTTCGTTGCCTAAAATGGTTGCCCATGCCCCGCACCCTCGCGCTCGACGGACACAGCCTCACGTTCGACGACCTCCGCGCCCTCGTCCGCGACGATCCGCAAGGCCGCGGTGTCCGCCTGAGGATCGCTCCCGCCGCCGTACGCGGGATGGCCCGGACACGCGCCGTGCTCGAGAAGGCCATCGCCGAGGGTCGCACGGTCTACGGCGTAAACACGGGCTTCGGAAGGCTGAGCGACACGCGGATCGAGGAGGACGACCTCGAGGCGCTCCAGACGAACCTCCTGCGCAGCCACGCCGTGGGCTCGGGCCACCACCTCGAGCGGCCCGGGACCTTCATGGCGCTTCGAGCCAATTCGCTCGCCCTGGGGGCGTCGGGCGTCACTCCCGCGCTCGTGCGGATGCTCGCCGAAATGTACAACCGCGGCGTCGAGCCCTGCATCCCCACGGTGGGATCGGTGGGCGCGAGCGGCGACCTCGCGCCCCTGGCGGAGCTCGGGGTCGTGATGATGGGCGAGGGCGTGGCGTCCGCGCCCGGCGTGGAGCACGGACCCGCCGCGCGGGCCCTCGCGAAGGCGAAACTCAAGCCCTACCGGTTCCGGCCGAAGGAGGCGCTGGCGCTCATCAACGGGACCCAGCTCATGTCGGCGCTCCTCGCGGAGGCGCTCGTCGAGGCCGAGGAGCTGCTTCTCTTCGCGGACGTCGCGGGGGCGATGAGCCTCGAGGCCCTGAAGGGGAGCCTGAAGCCCTTCGACCCGCGCGTCCACGCGGCGCGGCCCCATCCCGGCCAGAAGACGGTAGCTGAAAACGTGCGCCGCCTGCTCGCGCGCAGCGAGGTGCTGGAGTCGCACCGCGACTGCCGCCGGGTCCAGGACGCCTATTCGCTCCGGTGCATCCCGCAGGTCCACGGCGCGGCGCGCGACGCGTTCGACTTCGCCAGAGGGGTCCTGCTCATCGAGATCAATTCCGCCACGGACAATCCGCTCGTCTTCGAGAACGGCGACGTCCTCTCGGCGGGCAACTTCCACGGCCAGCCGCTGGCGCAGGCGGCCGACCTCCTCGCGATCGCCCTGGCGTCGATGGCGAACATCGCGGAGCGCCGGATCGAACGGATGACGAATCCGGACCTGAGCGAGCTCCCGCCCTTCCTGGTCCGTGAGAGCGGGGTCAATTCGGGCTTCATGATGGCGCAGGTGGCGGCGGCGGCGATCGCGGCGGAGTGCCGGGTCGACGCGACCCCCGCGAGCGTCCAGTCGATCCCCACCGGGGCGGCGAAGGAGGACCACGTCAGCATGGGGCCGCTCGCGGCGCGGAAATGCCTCCGCATCGTGGAGGGCCTGCGCCGGATCCTCGTCCTCGAGGCGGCGTGCGCGGCGCAGGGGCTCGATTTCCTCAAGCCGCTCAAGCCCGGAGCCGGAGCCGCGGCCGCCCACCGCGAAGTGCGGAAGTCGGTGCCCTTCCTCGAGGAGGACCGCTACCTCAGGTCCGACCTCAGGAAGATCCGGCCGGGCGACGTCGTGGCGGCGGCGCGGAAGGCCGCGGGACGGCTCGCGTGAAGCCGGTCCGGGCGCCGCGCGGAAAGAAACTCTCCTGCCGGAACTGGCAGATCGAAGCCCCGTTCCGCATGATCCAGAATAATCTCGACCCCGAGGTCGCGGAGGACTGGAAGAACCTCGTCGTCTACGGCGGAAGCGGCAAGGCGGCGCGGAACTGGGCCTGCTTCAAGGCGATCCTGAAGTCGCTGACGGCGCTCAAGCCGGACGAGACGCTCCTCGTGCAGTCGGGCAAGCCCGTGGCCGTCTTCCGCACGCACGAGATGGCGCCGCGCGTCCTCATCTCTAACTCAATGCTCGTCCCCGCGTGGGCGACGTGGGATCACTTCCGGCGGCTCGAGGCGCAGGGCCTCACGATGTTCGGCCAGATGACGGCGGGCTCGTGGATCTACATCGGCTCGCAGGGAATCCTGCAGGGGACCTACGAGACGTTCGCGTCGGCGGCCCGCAAGCACTGGGGAAGCGACCTCGCGGGGCGCCTCGTCGTGAGCGGCGGGCTCGGCGGCATGGGGGGCGCGCAGCCGCTCGCGGCGACTTTGGCGGGCGGGGCGTTTCTCGGGATCGAGGTGGACGAGGCGAAGATCGACCGGCGGATCGCGCAGGGCTACTGCGACCGCAAGGCGTCGAGTCTCGACGAGGCGCTGAAGCAGCTCGACGCGGCGCGTGCGGAGCGGCGGCCGCTCTCGGTGGGTCTCGTCGGCAACTGCGCGCAGGTTCTTCCCGAGCTGGTCCGTCGCGGGATCGTCCCGGACCTCGTGACGGACCAGACGAGCGCGCACGACGCGCTGAACGGGTACGTGCCGAAGGGGCTCTCCGTCGCCGAGGCGGCGGAACTCCGGAAGGGGGCGCCCGAGAAGTACATCCAGTGGTCGATGGAGTCGATGGCGGAACATTGCCGGGCGATGATCGACCTCCAGGCGAAGGGCTCGGTCGTTTTCGACTACGGCAACAACCTGCGCGGCCAGGCGAAGCTCGCGGGAGTGGGGAACGCATTCGACTATCCCGGGTTCGTCCCCGCCTACATCCGTCCGCTCTTCTGCGAGGGGCGGGGGCCCTTCCGGTGGGCGGCGCTCTCGGGCGACCCGAGCGACATCTGGGCGACGGACGCCGAGGTGCTCCGGCTCTTCCCGCACGACTCCGTGCTCCGGAAGTGGATTCCCCTGGCCCAGAGCCGGGTGAGGTTCCAGGGGCTGCCCGCGCGGATCTGCTGGCTCGGGTACGGCGAGCGCGAGGAATTCGGCCAGGTGATCAACTCGCTGGTGAAGCGGGGGAGGCTGAAGGGGCCGATCGTGATCGGCCGGGACCACCTCGACTGCGGGAGCGTCGCGTCGCCCAACCGCGAGACGGAGGCGATGAAGGACGGCTCGGACGCGATCGCGGACTGGCCGATCCTGAACGCGCTCCTGAACACGGCGAGCGGCGCGACGTGGACGAGCGTCCACCACGGCGGCGGGGTGGGGATCGGCTACTCGATCCACGCGGGGATGGTCGTCTGCTGCGACGGGACGAAGCTCGCCTCGGAGAAGATCGCGCGCGTGCTCACCAACGACCCCGGCATCGGCGTCGTCCGCCACGCGGACGCCGGCTACGAGAAAGCCCGGGCGTTCGCGAAGAAGCGGAGAATCGCGATTCCAAAGATCTAATGATCGACGAAAATACAAAGATGTAGCATCAGACTCATTGCACCTTGGCGTTCGGGAACAGCATGGGTTTAGACAGATCGCGCGGAACGTGGAAGCATGCGGGCGGAAAGCTCAGAGACGAAGGAGCGGACCGTCTTTCAGATACCGAGCTTCTGTCCATTCTGATCGGGAGCGGGATTCCCGGGCGGTCTGCGGAACAGATCGCGGGAGACCTCATGGCGCGGTTCGGAAACTTATCCGGGCTTCTGCGGCAACCTCTGACGAAGTTGCTCGAGATCCGCGGATTGGGGGATGTTCGGATCATACGGATTGCCGCGGCCTTCGAGATTGCCCGGCGCCTGGTGAAGCGTCAGAGTGAGAGTGATGAAAAAACGCAGTAAGCTCCAGGGAAGCAATCAACGGATCCCCTCCATCGACTCAGGAGGAGTGAGGAAGACCGAGCGCAGCGCCGTCGCGGTCATCTCGAACTGGGTCAGGGAGGTCATTGACACCAAACGAATGCCCTTGGGTGGGGCCGACGTCGACACGATCGGCTCCGACGCGAAGTCTCCCGATCTGATCATTCGGATGGGACCGAACGACGACCGCATCGTCCTCCTGGCCGAATTCAAGCAGCCCTACTTCGATGCTTTCGACGAGAAGGAGTTGAAGGAACCGGCCCATCGCAAAGCTGTGCGCCGGCAGGCGCCTTACTTCGCCACTTCCAATTTCAA
>DASXTT010000275.1:0-21016 GCA_036505255.1 Planctomycetota bacterium
GCGCCCGCTGATCGGGGCGCTGTGGAAGAAGTACCTGGGCCGCCACTACCCCGCGTGCGCCATGTTCGAGGTCAAGGGCCTCTGGGACCCGCGCGCCAAGGTCGAATTGGAAGGGATCGCCGTCTTATGATTGCACCGAAGTCATTCCTGTACGAAGTGTCGGACGAGGGGATCGCCACGATCACCCTGAACCGGCCCGAGCGGCTCAATGCCCTCACGTTCGAGACGTACGCCGAGCTGCGCGACACCTTCGCCGCCCTCAAGGACGAGAAGGCCGTCCGGGTCGTGATCATCGCGGGTAAGGGGAAGGGGTTCTGCTCCGGAGGAGACGTCCGCGACATCATCGGGGAGCTTTTCAACCGCGATCGACAGGGATTGCTCGAGTTCACCCGCATGACGGGCGCGCTCCTTCTCAACATCCGCCGCCTTCCAAAGCCGGTCATCGCCCGGATCAACGGCGCCGTGGCCGGGGCGGGGGCGATGATCGCCCTCGCCGCCGACTTCCGCATCGCCGAGACCGGCTCCAAGTTCGCCTTCCTCTTCACGAAGGTCGGACTTTCCGGAGCCGATATGGGCGCGTGCCTGCTCCTGCCCCGGATCGTCGGCTTCGCGAAGGCCGGGGAGCTGCTCATGACCGGCGACTCGATCGGCGCGGAGGAGGCCCTCCGGATCGGGCTCGTCACCAAGATCTGCACCCCGGATTTTCTCCAGGAGGAGACCCTCGCCCTCGCGCGCCGGCTCGCCAAGGGGCCCTCGCACGGCATCGCGGTCACCAAGGAGTGCCTCAACCGCGAGATGAGCCTCCCGCTCGAGGACGCCGTGGAGGCCGAGGCCCAGGCGCAGGCGGAGTGCATGACGCACCCCGATTTCCGCGAAGCGTTCGCGGCGTTCCTCGAGAAGCGGCCTCCCCGCTTCCGGAGCGAGTGATGCGGGGACGCGAATTCATCGACGAGCGCCTCCGCGCGACTCCATTCCTGGATCCCGAGCACCTCCAGCTCCAGACCCAGGCCGACCGATTCGCCGAATCGTGCGGGGCCATCGTAGAGGATGAAGGCTCGGCTCGAGACCTTGTGCGCCGGCTGGGCGGGGAGGGGCTCCTGAACCACGCCGGCGGCGCCGACCTCCGATCCCTTTGCATCCTCAGGGAAACCCTGGCCTTCCATCACGGATTGCTCGACCTCGCCTTGGCGATGCAGGGCCTCGGTTCGTACGCCCTCGAGATCGCCGGATCGCCCGCGCTCAAGTCGCAGGTCCTCCCCAAGGTCCGGAGCGGCGCGTGGGTGGCGGCGTTCGCGGCGACCGAGCCGGAGGCAGGCTCCGATCTCGCGGCCCTGACCACCTCGGCGCGGGCGAAGGACGGCGGCTATGTGATCGACGGGCTGAAGACGCTCATCTCGAACGGCCCCATCGCCGACGTGATGACGGTGCTCGCGAAGACCGACCCCGCGGCCGGTTCCAAGGGGATCACGATGTTCGTGGTTTTCAAGACCGACCCGGGCGTACGCCCCGGGAAACGGCAGGAGGCGGTGGCCTATCATCCCCTGGGCGAGCTGAAGTTCGAGGGATGCGCCGTCCCGGCCGACCGCGTCGTCGGAAGTCCCGGCGAAGGCTACAAGATCGCGCTCGCGGTTCTCGAGACCTTCCGGACCTCCGTGGCGGCGGCCGCCGCGGGCATGGCGGGGCGCGCGATCGCGGATACGATCGACCGCGTCCTCAACCGCCGGCAATTCGGGGCGCGGCTCGCGGATCTCGCCGTCGTCCAGTCGAGGCTCGCCGACATGATCACCGAGTACGAGGCGGCGCGCCTGCTCATCTACCGGTCGGCCGCGAAACGCGACGGGGGCGCCTCGCGGATCCCCGTCGAGTCGGCCACCGCAAAACTCTTCGCGACGGAGGCGGCGCAGCGGATCATCGACTCCGCGGTCCAGCTTCACGGCGGATCGGGCGTCCTGAAGGGGAGCGCCGTCGAGCGCCTCTATCGCGAGGTCCGCACCCTGCGGATCTACGAGGGGGCGAGCGACATCCTGAAGCTCGTGATCGCCGCGAATGTCTTGAAATGAAGCTGTTCGAACCGCTCTCGATCGGGGCCATGCGGGTGCAGAACCGCATCGTCCTTCCCGCCATGGTCACGCGCCTTTCCGGCGAGGACGGATACGTCAACCTGGACATCATGGACCGCTACGTGCGCCTGGCGAAGGGGGAGCCCGGCCTTGTCGTCATCGAGGCGATGGCGGTCCACGGCGCGAAAAGCGGACAGCTGCTCCGGTTCGGCGAGGACCGTTTCATGGACGGCCACCGGGACCTGCTCCGCCGGATGCGCGCGGTAAGTCCGTCGAAAGTGGTGCCGCAGATCATCCACTTCCTCAAGCTGGCGCGGAGCGGGTGGCGCCAGAAAGTGATGGACCTTTCGAGGGAGGAGATCCGGCTCATCGTGCGGCAATACGGCGACGCGGCGGAGCGCGCGCGCCGGACGGGCTATGACGGCGTGGAGCTCCACATGGCTCACGCCTACACGGTTTCGAGCTTCCTTTCGCTCCGCAACCTCCGCGAGGACGACTACGGCGGTTCGCTCGAAAACCGGATGCGCCTCATGAGCGAGATCCTCATCGAGGTGCGGCGGCGCGTCGGCGGCGACTTTCCGATGGGCGTCCGGTTCGACGGCGAGGAGTGCATCACCGACGGGTACGGCCTCAACGACTCCAATCAGATGGCGCTGAGGATGGCCAAGCTCGGAGCCGATTGGATTTCGGTCTCGGCCGGTGGCAAATTCGAGGACGCCCTCCACAAGCCCGGGCAGGCCATCTACCCCTACACCGGATACAGCGGCGATCGCTGCATGCCGGGACGCGTCTACCAGGACGGGTACAACATCTACCTCGGCGCGGGGATCAAGGCTCATCTGAATCAGCAGGGCATGACCACGCCGGTCGTGACGACGGGGAAGATCCGGACCGCCGAGCTGGCGGAGCGCATCCTCGCGTCGGGCCAGGCGGACCTCATCGGGCTGGCCCGAACGCTCCTCGCCGATCCCGACTGGCCGAAGAAGGTCCGCGAGGGTCGTGAAGACCAGGTCGTCCGGTGCATTTCGATCAACGTCTGCAAGTCGCTCGACGAGAACTTCCGCAAGGTGCGGTGTTTTCTTTGGCCCCGCGGGAGCCTGCACGCGCCGGAGTCGGCCGACACCACGCCGCCTTCGTGGGCCGCGTCGGGCGCGGGGTTGCGCGTCTTCGAGGAGCCGAAGGGCCACGTGCGCCTCTCGTGGTCGGCGGCCGGCGACGGCGAGGGAATGTACGGCTACTGGGTCGAGAGATCGGCGGAAGGCGGCGCTTGGGAGATCGTCAGCGCCGTCCGCGCCGACATGCACACGACGTTCCAGGACAGCACGGCGGTCGCGGGGACCGGGTATCGGTACCGCGTCCGGGCCTATGACCTCGCCGGGAACAAGAGCGTGCCGTCGAATATTGTCGGAATCGCGCTGCGGATTCCGGCCCTCCAGGAGAACCCATGAACGGACCCTTCGCCGTCATAGATGCCCATATCCACATACAGCCCTGGAAGATGATCAAGCCGGAGCATCTCGCGCTGATGCAGGGGAAGCGGCCCGACGTGCCGGCGCTGGCGGAGATCATGTACGCACCCGACAAGCTCCTGGCCCTCCTCGACCGGGAGCGGATCGAGCGCGTGGTTTCGATCAACTACATCAGCCCGGAGATCATGGGTTTCACCGAGGAGGTGAACCAGTACGCCGCCCACTACGCGAAGAACTGCGGCGGGCGGCTGATCCCGTTCGGCTCCGTCCATCCGACGCGGACGGAGGACGCGAAGCGCGACATGGACGTGCTCATCGAGCTCGGTCTCCGCGGCGTGAAAATCCACCCCGCGCATCAGCCGTGCTACGCGAACGATTATCGCCACGGGAACAAGAGTCTCGAGATCATCTACCGGAAGTGCGAGGAGGCGGGGCTCGTCCTGATGATCCACACGGGGACGTCGATCTTCCCCGGCGCGCGGAACGTGTACGCCGATCCGATCTACTGCGACGACATCGGCGTCGATTTCCCGAAGCTCAACGTGATCCTGGCCCACGGCGGCCGGCCGCTCTGGATGGAGACGGCGATGTTCGTGGTGCGGCGACATCCGAACTTCTGGATGGATCTGTCGAGCGTCCCTCCGCAGCTGCTGCCGGAGTATTTTCCGAAGCTGGAAACGATCGTCGACAAGGTCCTGTGGGGAAGCGACTGGCCCGCCCCGGGGGTGCCGGGGATGCGCGCGAACGTCGACCGCTTCCTGTCGCTGAACTATCCGGATGACTTCAAGCGCAAGGTCGTCTTCGAGAACGCGAAGCGGCTTTACCGCCTGGCGTGATTGCGGGAACGGGGAGCCGGTGCCTTCTTGCGGGGAGCCGCCTTGCCCAGGAGCGCCTGGGCTCCGGCGAGGATGTCCTCGACCTGGGGGAGCACCGCGCGTTCGCCGACGGGGCCGTAGCTGACGCGGCAGTCGAGGGCGGCCACGCGCTCCACCTCGACGCGCTTCCGCAATTCGCGGTCGCGATAGATGACGTCCGCGATTGCCGAGCCCGCGCCGCACGTGCGCCGATCCTCGTCCACCACCAGCACTTTCCCGCAATCGTCCGCGGCGGCCCGGATCGCCTTTTCGTCGAGGGGACTGATCCAGCGGAGATCGACGACGCGCGCCCGGATTCCCTGCTTTTCCAGATCGTGCATCGCGCGCATCGACAGCGGGGTCGTATTCCCGTACGTCACGATCGCGAGATCCCGTCCCTTCCCGTACGTCACCGCCGTGCCCGGCCACGCGACGACGTCGTAATCGGGATAGGGCTGTTCCATGTACTCGCCCTTCGGAAGCCCGAAGGCCTCGTCGTTGCGGCGGTAGAGGGCCTTGGGCTCCATGTAGAGAACCACGTCGCCGCAGTACGCGGCCGCCCGCAGGAGCGCCACCGCGTCGCGGGCGTTCCCCGGGACGCATACCCGGATCCCCGGGTGGTGCAGGAGCGGGCCGTTCGCCGACTCGCTGTGCCACATCGCCCCCGCGCCGCCGAGGTAGCCGCCGTACGACATGCGGACCACCATGGGGCAGGTGAACCGCGCGCCCGACCGCCAACGGAGCGTCGCCGCCTGATCCACCAGCTGCTGCCACGCGGGGTGGAGGTAATCCCGGAACTGCACCTCCACGACAGGGAGGAAACCCTGGATCGCGTACCCGACGGCGCGCCCCACGATGCTCGCCTCCGCGATGGGGGAGTTCGCGACCCGGTCCGATCCGAATTTCCGCTGGAGCCCCTCGGTGATACCGAAGACCCCGCCCTTGCCCTTCAGCTCGGGATGGCGCTCCAGCGTCTTGCGGGAGAGGTCGGCGATGTCCTCGCCCCACATCACGATCCGCGGCTCGATCTCCATCAGCTCGTGAAGGCAGAGCCGCATCGAGTCCGCCAGCGGAACCACCTTGCCCGCGGAGGCCGACGACCGGCCCGCGGAGGCATGAGCCCACCGCTCCTTGGCCGTCTTCGGCTCATACCCGTTGATCTCGGCGAGGAATCGTTTCGGCTCGGTTTTCGGCGCCTTGAGCGCCTCCGCCGTCGCGGCCTCGACCTCGCGCTTCGCCGTCTCGGTGATCTCTTGAAGCTCGGCCCGCGACACCAGGCCGTACGCCACGAGCTGGCGCGCGAACTTCGGGATGGGATCCCGCTCCCAGTCGCGGGCGATGTCGGCCGCTATCCGGTACTTGCGCATGTCGTCGGTCGAGGAGTGGCTCATGAGACGCAGGGTTTTCGCGCGGATGAGCGCAGAACCCCTCCCGGCCCGGCAATGGGCGGCCGCCGCCGCGAAGGCGTCGTAGGATTCGCGCACCTCGGTGCCGTCGATGTCCCAGATCGTCAGCTCCGGCCATCCGCGGAAAAGCGCCACCACGTCCTCGCCGGGGACCTGCTCCTCGAGGGGGACGGAGATCCCGAAGCCGTCGTCCTGGATGTGGACGATCACCGGCGCCCTGTTGAGGATCGCGGAGCGCAGGGCCTCGTACACTTCGCCTTCGGCCGTCGTCGCGTCGCCGAGCGAGGTGTAGACCACCGCGTCCGCGGGGTACGTTCCCTTGCCGGGAAGCTTCGAGGTTTTGGCGATCGCTTCGGCGAGCCCCACGGAGGGGATGCACTGGAACCCGACCGGACTTCCTTCGATGACGACCGCCTTTCCCGCGTGGCCGAAGTGGGCGGGCATCTGGCGGCCCGACGAGGCCGGATCCGTGTCGGCCGCCACGGCCTGCAGCAGCATCTCCAGAGGAGTCACGCCTCGTTGAAGGCAGATGGCCCGGTCGCGGTAGTAGCCCCAGATCGGGTCGGTCGGTCGGAGCGCCTTGCCCGCCGCCGCCTGGACCGCCTCCTTGCCCGCGCCGAAGATGCTGAACCAGGCCTGCATCTGCTTCTGGAGCATGAATTCCCGCTCGTCGAGGAGCCGCGACAGGACCATGGTGCGGAACATGTCGAGGAGATCCGCGACAAGGAGCGTCCGGTGGTAGGGCGCGGAGGGGCGGCGGGGATCGCCTCCGGAGGCGGCGGGGCCGGTGTCGGGTTCGGACAGGAACGCCGCCAGCGTATCGAGGCTCATCGGGCTCGATTCAACATAGCGCCACCTGCGCCGACGGTCAACGGAGCGTACTGGGGGCTGAGTCAGTTCCCAGCGCCCAGATTCCAGATCCCAGCCCCCGAAGCTTCGGGCTTTGAGCCGGAGGGAAAGAGGGATTCGCAAGCGTGAATACGGATCCCATTCCAAGTGATTCCGTCGCGAGGCTGGGATCTGGAATCGGGATGCTGGAAGCTCGGCCGCCGCCGCCTTGACGATCCGGCGGCCCGCCGATAAAATCGAACGCCTCTTCATCCCATGGGAAATTTCGTGAGGGTCGCGTCGCTCTCGGAACTGACCCCCGGCACGACCCGGATGGTGGAGGCCCAGGGCAAGGAGATCGCCCTGTACAACGTGGACGGCAAGGTGTACGCGACGACGAACATCTGTCCGCACCAGGGGGGACCCCTCGCGGAGGGGATCCTCGAGGGCACGAGCATCATCTGCCCGTGGCACGCGTGGGCCTTCGACGTCAGCACGGGCACGTCGCCGGTCAATCCGCGGATGAAAATCGACGTCTACCCGGTGAAGGTTGAGAACGACGACATTTTCGTGAGCGTCTAGGCGGACCGAAAAAAGTGGTTGCGGACCCTGCAGGCCGCCTATCCTGAGCGGAGCGCAGCGGAGTCGAAGGATATCCCTCGACTCGGCTCCGCCTCCCTCGGGATCAGCAGGGCCCCGAGAATCGGCGAGGTGCGAGAGTACCGGCTTGGCCCTGCTTAGGAGCCTTCAATGACCCATATCATCGCGGAACCCTGCATCGGCGTGAAGGACAAGGCCTGCGTCCCGGCCTGCCCCGTCGACTGCATCCACGAGGGCGCGCGGATGCTCTACATCATCCCCGCCGACTGCATCGACTGCGGGGCGTGCGTGGAACCGTGCCCGGTCCAGGCGATCTTCCCGGAGGACGAGCTGCCCGAGAAGTGGAAGTTCTACACGGAGATCAACACCCGGTGGGCGACGAACGGGCGCGACGAGGACAAGGCGTGGGAGGGGTTCACCCCGGTGGATCCCGCCAAGAAGACCTGGTAGGAATGGACTCGACCCGGACCGGCCCCGCGCCGGAAGCGAAGGCGCAAACCCAGACCACCTCCACCTTCGTCGACTTTCTCTGCTACCGCGTCGATCCCGCGTTCCGGCGGCTGGACCACGCGCGGCGCGCCGCGGCGTCCGCCGAGTTCGTCAAACTCCTCGAGGCTCCGGGATCGGGACTTGAGATCCGGCCCTACCTGACGGCGGGATTCCGCACCGACTGCGACTTCTTCCTCTGGCTCATCGCGAAGGACCCTAGCGAATTCCCCAGGTTCGTCTCGGCGCTGTGGAAGACGGACCTCGGCCGCCACCTCGCCGCCGCCCACGCGTTCGTCGGGGTGACCAAGCCGAGCCCGTACCTGCCGGGCCACCTCCAGCACTTCGAGCGAGGGCCGGCGTCGGACGCCTATTGCTTCATCTACCCCTTCACGAAGACCCACGCGTGGTACCAGCTGCCCGTGGAGAAGCGGCGCGAGATCATGTCGGTCCACAACGAGATCGGCCACCAGTACCCGGGCGTGAAAATCAACACGACCTACCAGTTCGGGCTCGGCGATTACGATTTCATGCTCGCCTTCGAGACCTCCGACTTCAAGGAGTTCTCCGACCTCGTCCAGCGGATGCGGGATTCCGAGGCCCGCCCCTACACCGCCGCGGACACGCCCCTCATTCCCGGCGCCAAGAAGACCGTGCGCGAACTGGCCGAGGCGCTTTCTCTCTAGCGTTCAGCCGTCAGCATTCCGCTATCAGCCGGAGGATTTCGCATGATGCTCATGCCTTGGGCTGAGTGCCGATCGCCGAATGCTGATGGCTAACCTCGACGATGATCTATAAAATAAGGGCTTCCGGGTGCGGCCCCCTCTCGCCATGGACCAAGAAACGCTGATCAAGACCGTGCTGGAGCGCAAGCTCGCCACGCGCGCTCAGATCGACGAGTGCGTCCGCGAGGCGGACGAGATCCGCCGGGGCGGCGCCGCCAACATCCCCCTCGAAGAGGTGCTGATCGCGCACGAGTACGTGGATCGCGGGAAGATCGAGGCGATCACCGGCGGATCTCCGACGGCCGCTCCCGAACGCGCCCAGCCCGCGGAATCCCCGCCCGCGCCCCTCGAGGACGACCGCACGATCGCGTACCCGCCCGCCGAGGTGAAGACGCGGCGGGCGCCGGTCGAGGACGTCTCCGAGCAGGCGACGGCCATCACACCGGCGGCTTCGTCCGAAGAGATCCCGCCCGTCGTGCGCGCCGCGATGCAGGAGCCGATGAACCTGTTCGGCAAGTACGTCCGGCTCCACCAGGTGGGGCGGGGCTCGCTGGGCTCCGTGTGGAAGTGCTGGGACACGGAGGGGAAGCGGTACGTGGCCATCAAGATGCTCCGGGAGACGCGCAAGTCGCCGGAAATCGAGGGCCTCCTGACCGAGGCGCGCCGGACCGCTCGGCTGAACCATCCGAACATCGCGCGCGTTCTGGAGGCGGGGACCCGCGGGACCGGCCAGTTCGAGAGCCAGCACTACATCGTCCTGGAGTACGTCGAAGGCGCGACCCTCGAGGGGGCCCGCACCAAGGGGATGACCCCCAAGCGCGCCGCGGAGATCGCCCGCGACATCTCGCGCGCCGTGGACGCGGCCCACGCCGAGGGGATCCTTCACCGCGATCTCAAGCCGCGCAACGTCCTCCTGAGCGAGGAGGGCGACGTCAAGGTCGCCGACTTCGGCCTCGCCCGCCTGGTCGACCTCGACCCCATGGCCGCGGCCGAGCTGAGCCGCACGGGCCGCATCATCGGCACCCCGGCGTACATGCCGCCGGAGCAGGCCGTGGGCCGGACCCACGACTTCTCGGCGCGGTCGGACGTCTACTCGATCGGCGCCACGCTCTACTTCCTCCTCACCGGCCGGCCGCCCTTCGAGGGCAAGAGCCACTTCGAGGTCTGCTTCAAGGTCGTGCGCGAGGAACTGCCGCCGCCGAGCGCCGTCAACCCCGGCGTGCCCCAGGATCTCGAGCGGATCGTCATGCGCGCCATGGCCAAGGACCCCCTGCGCCGGTACGACTCCGCCCGGGCTCTAGCGGACGACCTCGACCGGTACCTGTCCGGGGCGCCGATCGTCAGCGACGACGAGCTGCTCTTCACCCGGGGAATTTCCGCGCTCAACGCCGGACGCCTCGAGGAGGCGGTCCACATGTTCCGCGACCTCATGGTGATGGAGGGCGTCCGCGGGACCACGGGCGCGGTCGTGGGTGGCCGCGACGCCGTCCTCCGCAAGCTCAACGAGGGCGAGGAGGGGCTGAAGCTCGCGATCGAGCGGCAGACGAAGAACTACGACATCCGCACCCAGCGCGGGATCATCCGGTTCGCCCGCGCCGTCATCTCCTCGTTCGACCGCGTCGACCCGAGGGAGGACTGCAAGAACGCGCTCGACGACTTCGGTCGGGCGTGCGAGCTCCGGACCGAGAGCTCGGCGGCGCGCGTCAACCGGGCGAACCTCCTCCTCTTCAGCGGCCGCTTCCAGCGGGACAAGGGCAAGGACATCACGCCGATCTTCAAGATGGCCCTCGACGACCTGTCGACGGCCGTGAAACATGACGACACCTACAGCGCGGCCTACCACAATCGCGGCATCGTCCATTTCTACATGGGCATGGAGGCCAACAAGAGCAAGGCCGACCCGCGGGAGCACTTCTACAAGGCCATCGACGATTTCAGCGTGGCCGCCAAGCTCGAACCGACCTACGCCTACGTCTTCAAGGACCTCGGCGTGGTCAAGATGGCGCTCGCGAAGCACATGCTCGCGAACGGCGAGCGGCCGCGGGACATCCTGGAGCAGGCCGTCGACCACCTGTCGCGGGCGATCAAGCTCCAGTCGCGCCTGCAGGGCGCCTACTTCGAGCGCGGCATGGCCCTCTTCGCCCTGAAGCGGTTCGAGGAGGCGATCTCGGACTGGACCCGCTGCATCGACCTCGACCCGACCAAGCGGAAGCTCGTCGAGCCCTACCTCAACGAGGCGCGGGCCAAGCTGGCGGCCAGGGGAGGGTCCTGAAGAAGTGTCCGAAGTCCGCAGTCCGACGTCCAAAGTCCGATGTCACGCGACACTACAAGAAAGCTTTGGTTCCTTTCGGTCCAGATCCCCGCGAATCGGGCACTTCCTGCGAAGCCTGACCAAAGCTCACGTGTACCGTCGCCCGGCATTGAACTTCGGACCTTGAACCAAGGACATTCATCTCCATGAAGTGCCTGCGGTGCGCGTCGTCGGCTGAGGGATACGCGGTCATTCCCGGGGTGGGGGAGGCGGGGGAGATCCGGTTCTACTGCGACGGGTGCGCCCGCTCCGACCGCGTCCGGATGCGCTACTGGGACGCCCGCGAACTCCGCGCGCCCGGCGCGCCGGGACCCGCCCAAGGGGACCCCGACTACCTGACCCTCGTCTTCGCGTTCGAGGACCTCGCGCGAATGCGCCACGAAGATCTGAGGACGCTCCTCGAGTGGGTGGAGGAGAATGACCTCGCCGCGGCGCTCGCGGGGTCGCCGGAGCCCTTTCGCCGGACGGTATTCGCGGCCCTGCCGCGGCCGCGGTCGGACGAGGTTCGAAACCTCCTGCGCGAGGGATCCGCGTCAAACGTCGATCCCGCCGAGGCCCGTCGGCGTATCGCCGAGACCGTGCGGAAGCTCTAACCTCCGCTACTCGTCATAATTCTCGCTGAAAATCGCCCGCCGCCACTTCGCGTCCAATTCCTCCACGTTGGCCTTGCCGGGGCCGAAGACCGCATCGAAGGCCTGTTCCTGGTTCTTTCCCTCCATGAGCGCCTCGAAGTAGCGATCCAGGATGGCCTTCCGGCCCGACTTGATGAAGTAATAGATCATCGACCACGAAGTGGAGTAGTGCCACGCTCCGCGGGCGCGGAAGACGTCCCCGGACATCATGAAGACCTCTTTCAAGCTGGGCAGCTGTCGGGTGGCGAGAAGGTGTTTCGCTCCCACGTGCCGGCCGGGGTTGAAGCGCACCTCGTCCGCCGTGGAGGTCTCGAAGAAGCTCGCATACCCTTCGTTGAGCGTTATGGGGCACTCGGAGATGAAATAGTCGATGTACTGGTGCGTGCCTTCATGCTGGAGGGTCGATTCGATGTCGTCCGCGTTCCATCCCACGAGCTCCTTGGTCGCCGGCATGTAGTAGGCGAGGATCTTGCCTTCGGGGCCGCGCGCATCCGCCCCCGTCACCCGCTTGTAGTAGCTGAAGAACTCCCCCTCCGAGGCGAACAGTTTGACGTGGAACCGGAGGGTCTCGTTCTTCTTGTACGGGAAGACCTTCACGTAACTCTGGTAGACGCGGTCCATGAAGCGGGCCATCTTGTTGGCGTACTCCGCCGAGACGTTGGTCTCGAGATCGTACCGTCCGAACTGCGTCTTGAAGGTCTGGCCCGGGAAAGAGGGTTCGAGAGCGACATTCAGGAGGTGGACCAGGCCTCCGAGACGCGAATTTCCCCCCTGGATCTTTTCCACCCGGGAGAGGGTCTCCTTCGCCTTGACGTACTCGTGGATCTGCATGTAGAGCGCGACCAGGTTCGTCAGGATATCCGCATTCTCCGGGACCCGACGGTTCGCGGTTTCGTAGATCTGGATCGCCTTCACGATCAGGGTCGAACGCTTGTAGGCCTGGTTCAGGAGCTCGATCGTGGGCCCGGAGAAATCGTCCATCCCGAACAGGGTGTCGATGTCGAGCACCGTGCCGACGAAGTTGTTCATCTGGTAGTAGGCTCGCGCCCGGCCCTGCAGCGCCTCCTTGCGCTCCGCCGGGATCGTCGCGAGCTTCGTGTATTCCTGGGCGGCCTTCTCCCACTCCTTGTCCTTGACGTGGCGGATGGCGCGCTCTTTCATCACCGGCACGTTCCGCTCGAGGAAGGCGGTGGAATTCTCGATGAACTTGACGAGCGGCGCCGCCCTCGGTCCGGCGGAAGTCAGGTGAAGATGGGCCTCGTCGAAGCCGCCCTCCAGGAGCTTGGCGACCCCCTCCAGGAAGGATCGATCGCCCTCGGAACCCGTTCCGGCGATCTTCGTGATCTCGGAAGAGTGAAGATCGGAGACCGCCGCCGAGAGCTCCCGACCCTCCACCTCGTACACGATTTTTCCGTCCCGGATCGACTTCAGGAGGAACGAGCGCGGCTTCTTCTCCCCGTTTTCCAGAAAAGCCAGTGACACCGTCCGGCCCGCCTGCGCTTGCAGCCGGTCCGCGACAAGGCTGAACGCCTGGCGGATCCCCTCCAGGGCCTCCTGCATCTGGTCGATGGCCTTGGTGACGTCCGCGGGCGCGCCGGATCGCTGTTTTCCGAGGAAATCCTTCGCGCCGTCCAGTTTCCGGCGGGAAACGAGGTCCCAGAACTGCCCCTGGTACAGGGCGACCATCTTGGTGGCCTCGCCCTCCGCCTTCTTGATCCGTTCAAATTCGGCGAGCTGGTTCTCCTCGGCCTTCCGGGCGGCGGCATCCTCCAACCGGGTCAATTCGGCGAGCCGCTTGTACGCCTCCTCGGCCAGGTCGGCGAGTCCGATCTCGAGGGCCCGCAGGAGGATCAATCTCGCGTCGGCCAGCTTCGCCTGCTTGATCAGGTCCTCCGCCTCCGATGTGACCTTCTGGAAATAGACCCGGGCCTCTCCGAGGGTCTTGTTCCGCAGTTCCCCGATCTTCCTTTCGTAGGCGCCCGCGAGGTCGAGGTTCCCCGGGAACCAGTCCCACGACTTGACCGCCTCCCCGTACTTGCCCGCCGCGCTGAGCCGGCCCACCTCATCGGACAGGAACGCGAAGATCTGCTCGGCGCGCTTGTTGATCGCGGCCAGCACCTCCCGATACCCGTCCGTCACGTCGTCCTCGCAGGGGGTCCCCTTGGATTCCTTGACCAATTTCTCGAGTTCGGGCAGGTAGGGCTTGTATTGTTCGGGGTCGCGGCAGGAGTTGATGCTGTCGACCTCGGCGTTGTACCGGGTGGGTATGGGGTCATGCCCCGCAATTTTCCGCAACACCGCCCGGATCCGGATGTTTTCGAGCTTTTTCTCCGATGGCGGATCTTTAGGGAGATCCTTCGGCGGGTCCTTGGGTGTCTCCCTGGGCGGAGCCTTTACGGGCGTTTCCGCCGGGACCGATGCGGTGGAGGGCCCTGATCCGCCGCGAAACATCAGGTAACCGACGATTCCCAGAACAGGGACCAGCCCCATGAGGCCGGCCAGGATCCAGGTCTTGCGGGATTCGGCCGCCGAGGTGACCTTGGCGACGGGTCGGGACGCGCGCTGGGGAGGGCCGAAACGCCGCCCCGGGGAGGGACCGACAGGTTTCGGCGCGGCAGGGACCGCCCCGGCTCCCGTCGGGGCCACGTGTCGTGTGGTTTCACGGAGCAGCGATCGCATCTGATCCGGCGACAGGACCTTCTGCTCGACCAGAATCTGATCTATGGTCTTGCCCGGCGTGCGGGCTTGAATTTTCTGGGCGGCCTGGAGCTGCTCCCGCGTGATCAATCCAAGTTGCACCGCCACCAGTCCGACCGAACGGGGGGGTGCGCTGGGATCCGTCATCTCTCCCTCCAATCGCGGGCATTATACCCGGGCCGGGACGACACGCAATCTCCGTGCCACACCCCGGCCTCCGCCTGCAAGGTCTCCGGCCCGCCCGGCGTCAAATCCTGGAAGGGTATACGCCGAGGAGCTCCGTCCAGCGGGGATTAAAGTCGCTCAGGGTCTTGACCGATAAGCTCTTAGCGGGAGGAAGGCCATCTGGTTTTTTGCAATTTGTGTTGACACCCGTAAGTTGTATACTATAATTCTCTAAGGACAGAGAGTCTTGGACGTGCGGTCGCCGGCGTGGCGGAGCGGGGGGATCGAACCTCCCATCCGAACCCCTCGACCGGTCGAAAAATCGCCGTCCTCGGGTCCCGGAATCGGGACTTCGCCGCTCGCTCCGGGAATAACGGAGCCTGACAAAGGATTGTAATTCCAGGGCATCGCCCAGAGACCGTTGTATCGGTCAGAGGAAGCGCGCCTGGGGGAGTCCGTGACGGGGGAACAACCCGCCGCGGGCCGAAGCGCGCAGGAAGTCTTGGACCGAAAGGTCTGAAGGGCGTTGTGATGCCAGTCAGTGGATAGCCTCCGAAAAGGGGGGCTGATTGGCCACAGCCCAATATCTGTTTCCCCCTCTCTCCAGGGCCAGGCTGCCTATGAAAGGGAGACCCCCTCGATGCGGTGGCCTGGCTCCTTTTTTTTCCCCTCATTCCCGGTAGACTGTAGGCATGGGCCCCAGGATCTACACGGTCCGCGAAGCCAACGCGCTCCTTCCGACGGTCGAAAAGGTCTTCACCGACCTTGACCTGGTCCGCACCCGCCTTCGCCGTCTCAAGGGCAAGGTCGAAGTCCTGGAGATGCTCTGGGGCGAGGAGCTCGCCTCCGAGGACAATCCGGACCACAAGGAGCATCAGCACTACATCGGCGAGCTGGGCCGCGCCAAGGCCGATTACGAAGCCGCCATCCAGGTCCTCGCCGACCACGAGATCCAGCTGAAAAGCGTCGAAACGGGCCTCGTCGATTTCTACGGGGTGATCGAGTCCCGACTCGTCCTCCTGTGCTGGAAGCGGGGCGAAACCGAGATCGGCTGGTACCATCACCTCGAGGACGGTTTCACCGGCCGGAAGGAGCTCCTCCCGCAGCACAAGGCGGTGTGACCGTCGCCGGATATCGGACAGAGGACAGCGGATAGCGGACAATGGGTTTCGAAGAGTACAACCCCACGGTCATGGATCACTTCCTGAACCCGCGGAATACCGGGGAGCTGAAGGACCCGGACGCCTCCTCGTTCGTCGAAAACCCGACGTGCGGGGACATGGTGAAGCTCACGATGAGGATCCGCGACGGGGTGATCACCGGGGCCCGGACACAGACGTTCGGATGCGCCGCGGCCATCGCGGCCGCCTCGGCCCTCACCGAAATGCTGATCGGCCGGACGCTCCCCGAAGCCCTGGCCCTCCGGGATCGCGACGTCGTGGAGAAGCTGGGCGGCCTTCCGGAGCACAAGACGAAGTGCTCCCTGGTGACGCAGGAAGCCGTGCGGGAGGCGCTGGCGCCTTTCGCCGCTCGAACATAAGCATGCGCGACAACGTCAGGGCGATTTTCTACGACCGGTTCTGAACCGGCTGCAAGAACGCGAGGCGTGTCCTCGAGCGAATCAGCCGGAATTTCACCACGATCAACGTCCGGAAGACGCCGGTGCTAAAGAAGGACATCGTGCCGCTGGTCCGCCGTTTCAAGAAGGCCTCCATCAAGGCCGGACCTCTCGTGAAGGAGTTCGAGGTCGCCTCCCTCCAGGACGCCGAGATCCTCTCGATGTTCCTGGGCCGGGACGGCGACAAGATGCGCGCCCCCGTCCTGGCGTCCGGCGACACCATCTTCGCCGGGACCGACGAGGCCACCTTCCGCTCCATGCTCCGCAAGTGACGGCCGCCGCCGACCCCGCCCACCATCGGGCTCTCGTAATTTGACCTGTCCTCACCCCCCGTGTTAGAGTCCGGCCCTCTGCGGAGAGGGGCGAACGGCAGGGGTCGGCGGTCGTACGGACAGTACCTCCGGAGCCCGAATGAGGCTGGTCGCCCTCGGCGTGGCGGTCCTCTTGTTCGGGCCGGCTCCGGCCTCCGCGCCCCAGGATCCTCCCGCGCGTCCCGCCCTCGTGCTCGCCAACGCCAAAATCCACACCGTCACCGGACCGCCGATCGAAGGCGGATCGATCCTCATCGAGAACGGCCGGATCAAGGCCGTGGGGAAATCGATCTCCATCCCGTCGGACGCGAAGATCGTCGATCTCGCGGGCCGCGTGATCATCCCGGGCCTGGTGGACATCGCCTCCGGCCTGTTCATCCCCTCGGACGAGACGCCCTCCGGAGGGAGCGCCGAGTACGACGTCGTGGATCTCCTCGATTTCTTCGAAGAGACCGATTCGAAGGAAGCCGCCGCCTCGGGCGTGACCACCATTTGCGTCCCGCCTCCGAGCCGGGGGTCGGTCAACGGGCTCGCCGCGGTGGTCCGGGTCGGGGCTCCGGGGTTCCGCGAATCGCGGATCCTCAAGCGCGCCGCCGCCCTGAAGCTCTCCCTCGGCGTCGCCTTCGGAGAGACCTCCTCCGCTCCCCAGCGGTACCGGGACTACGTCGCCCTGCGAGACACCTTCGAAGGGGCCAAGCGGTACCGGGAGACCTGGGACAAGTACCGCAAGGATTTCGAGGAGTACGAGAAGAAGAAAAAGGAATGGGAGGAGAAAAAGAAGGCGGGGAAGAAGAAGGAGGAGCCGAAAGCCGACGAGCCCAAGAAGGAAGAGCCGAAGAAGGACGAACCGAAGAGAGAGGAGACTCCGAAGGCGGCTGGAATCCCCGGAGATTCGCAAGATCCACCCAAGCCAGGCCCTGCAAAGCCGGCGGGTTCCCCGGATGGCGACAGCGAGCCCAAGAAGCCGCCGAAACCGCGCACCGATCAAAGAAGCGAGGTCCTGCTCCGCGCCCTGGATGACAAGAATCCGCTTCCGGTCCGCATTGAGGCCCACACGGTGGACGCCATCGAGCTCGCGCTCCGGCTCGCGGACGAGTTCAAGCTCAAGCTCATCCTCGAACAGGCGACGGAGGGAGGCCGCGCCGCCGCGGCGATCGCCAAGGCCAAGGTTCCCGTCGCCGTCGGGCCTCTGTTCCGCTACGGCCTGCCGCGCGTCGATTACCTGAATCACTCGATCGAAACGGCGGCCGTTCTCGCGAAGGCGGGGGTCGAGGTATCCATCGGGTCCTTCCCTTCGGCCTCCGCGGGCCATCGCGGTCCCGGCGCCGGGCGATTCCTCCTCGAGGCCGCCGCCTGGGCCGCGTCGAAAGGACTGACGCGCGAGCAGGCGCTCAAGGCGGTGACGTTGAATCCCGCGCGCCAGCTGGGTCTCGAGGATCAGATTGGATCCATCGCGGCGGACCGGCTGGCCGATCTCGTGATTCTCCGTGGCGAGCCTTTCGAGGCGGGCACCGTGGTCGAACGGACCTACCTCGCCGGCGAGGAAACGTGGAGCGCTCCGGAAGTCGCCGCGGTTGAGCCGGCCGCGAAGGCCGCTCCCGCGGGCGATGTAACCAAGTCCGAAGCGCCGAAGGGCGACCTCATCCTCCTTCGCGGGGGCCGGATCGTGCCGGTCGTCGGCGACGAACTCGCCGCGGGATCGATCCTCCTCGCCGCGGGAAAGGTCCATTCCCTGGCCGACACCCTCGAACCTCCGGCGGGAGCGGAAATCGTCGACCTTCCCAAGGGATCGGTGGTGATCCCCGGGTTCATCGACATGCACTCCCACCTCGCGAGCACCTTCGAGGTGGAGGAGACGACAGAATCGGTCACCCCTCACGTCAAGGCGCTGGAGGCGTTCGCTTCGGCGCATCCCGACGCCCGCGCGGCGGTCCGATCGGGCGTGACGCTGGTGGCGCTGGCTCCCGGCGACGCCAACCTGGTGGGAGGCCGGGTCGCGCTCCTGCGGATCAACGGGGAGCGGCTCGACCGGATGGTCTGGAAGGACGCGTATGGGCTCAAGCTGGCTCTCGGCCGGGAGCCCCTGAGGCGGGATGCCGAGCCGACCTCCCGGGCGGGCGCCCTCGAGATGCTGCGCGAGCTTCTCCGAGACCCCTCCGGAGAAGTTCGCAAGATCCTCGTGGAGCGGAAGGAGCCCGCCCTGGTCCACGCGCTTCTCGCCGACGACATCGTGCGGCTGGTGGAGCTTCGCGAGATGTCCGGGGTGCGCGCCGTCCTTGTGCACGCGGACGAGGCGCTCCGGTCCGTCGACGCGATCAAGGCCGCGGGTCTCGGCGTCGCCTTCGGACCGCTGACCGTTTCCGACACGGCGGAGAAGCTGGCGACCCCCGCGAAGCTCGCCGCGGCCGGAATCCCCGTGGCCTTCGTGAGCGACGCGCCCTCGGCGGGGGAGGAGCACCTCCGGGTCATGGCGTCGCTCGCCGTCCGCGCCGGGATGGGGCGCGCCGAGGCCCTGCGGGCCCTCACGATCACCCCGGCCACGCTCCTCGGAATCCAGGACGCGTTCGGATCGCTGGAGCGCGGCAAGCAGGCGGACGTCGTGGTCTGCTCCGGCGATCCCCTGTCGCTCGCGAGCGACATCGAGTTCGTCATCGTCGAGGGCAGGATTGTCTACCGCAAGCCGAAGAAGTAGGGAGGAGACTCACTCGTGCGACTGGCGTTGGCCGCGTTGCTCCTGATCCTTGGGGCGCCCCTCGGATTCGGCGAGGTTACGGCCTTCAAGGCGGCGCGCGTGCTGACGGGCGCCGGCGCGCCGATCGAAGGCGCGGTGATCCTCGTCGAAAACGGGAAGATCCTCGCGATCGGATCGGGACTCAAGGTCCCCGATGGGGCGACAGTCGTCGACCTGGGGAGCGCCACGGTCATGGCGGGGCTGGTCGACGCCAACCTCGTGCTCTGGCTCGACGGGATGGACAACGAGGAAGCGCGGGAAATCTCACCGGAGTACCGGGTCCTCGACGGCTTGAATCCCAAGGCGCGCGACCTGCAACGCGCCGTGCAGACGGGCGTGACCACCGCCTTCATCGGTCCCGGCAATCGGAACGTCATCGGGGGGCTCGGTGCGATCCTGAAAACGCACGGCGATTCGCTGCGCCAGATGGTCATCCAGGAAGAGGCCGCGCTCAAGGCCACGGTGGGGTCGGGTCCGACGATCGGGAATTATCCGCCGCGCGGCATGCCGCCCGTCAATTTCTACGCCCGGCGGCCCACGACCCGGATGGGCGTGACGTGGGAGTTCCGCAAGGCCTTCATCGACGCCGCGAAGTACGCGGCGGACCGCCCGGCGCGTCCCGACCCGGCCCGGGAGGTCCTGGCCCGCGCCCTCGCCCGAAAACTTCCCGTCCGCATCGCCGCGAGCCGGGCCGTGGACATCGAGTCGGCCCTCCGCCTCGCGGACGAATTCAAGCTCGCCGTGGTCTTCGAGGAGGCGGAAGAGGCCTATCGCCACGTCGGACTTCTCGCCCAGCGGAAGGTGTCCGTGGCGCTGCGCCCGACCTTCCAGCCGGGCCGCGTCTGGGCGGCGGACGGCAGCGAGCTCCGGTACGGAACCTTCGCCGCGCTCGCAGCGGCCGGGGTGCCGACGGCGCTCCTCACCGGCGGTCCGGGGGAAGGGGAATCGCTCCTGGCGATGGCCGCGTTTGCCGTCCGGTGCGGCGCGACGCGGGAGCAGGCCCTGGGCGCGATCACGAAAACGCCCGCGGAGATTCTCGGGGTGGCCGATCGCGTCGGGTCGCTCGAGAAGGGGAAGGACGCCGATTTCGTGGCGTTGAGCGGCGACCCGCTCGACGTGACCTCCCGGGTGGAACGCGTGGTGGTGAACGGCCGGACGGCCTTCGAACGGAAAGCGCAGTAAGGGGAATCGATCCATGAAGAAGACGGCGGTCATCCTGGGAATCGCGATCGCGTTCGCCGGCCGGGCGGCCGGGACGGGGGACGAGTCGCTCGTCGTCAAGGCCGGGCGGATCATCACGGTCTCGGGCGAGGACATCGCGGACGGCGTCATCGTCATTCGGGCCGGAAAAATCGAAGCGGTGGGCAAGGGGATCGAAGTCCCCTGGGACGCCAAGGTCCTCGACGCGACGAAGCAGGTCGTCATGCCCGGGTTCGTCGAGGCCCACACGTTCCGCGGCGTGGACCGGGCCAACGAGAACATCCCGAGCGTTCCCTTCGTGAGCACCTTCGATTCCGTCAATCCCCTCGCCCCCTATTTCGAGGAATCCCTGCGCCAGGGGATCACCGCGATGTTCGTGGCGCCGGGGAACGGCAACATGATCGGCGGGCAGGGATGCATCCTCAAACCGGTCGGATCGATCACCGAGTCCATGACCGTGGTGAAGAATCACGCGCTCAAGATCTCGCTCGACCCGCGCCCGGGGATGAGCCGGATGGCGCACCTCGCGGCCCTGCGGCGCGAGCTGGACGAGGTCCTGGACTATCTCAAGGACCTTGATGAGAAGAAGCGCGAAGTGCCCACCGCCGCCGGATCGCCCGCGGCGCCGGCGCCGGAGATGGAGATCAAGCGCGAGGTCATGGCGAAATTCCTCCAGGGCAAGCTCGCCGCCTTCGTCTACTGCCCGACCGCCTCGGACGTCCTCCGCGCCATCGAGCTCTCGAAGAAGTACAAGTTCCGCATGAAGCTCGTCCTCGGGCGCGACACGTGGAAGGCGGCGGACGACATCGCGAAGGAGAAGCTCGAGGTGATCCTCCCCGCGGACATGATCTTCTGGGAGACCGACGAGGAGAAGCACGAGGAAGTCCTGCGGGTGATGCCCGCGATCTTCTCGAAGGCGGGCG
>DASXTT010000276.1:0-6867 GCA_036505255.1 Planctomycetota bacterium
TCGCCCCGCGGGCGAAGGTGAGCTTCACGACCTTCGTGTAAGTCTCCCCGGTGCAGACGATCCCGTCGTGCGACCAGACCGGCGTGCCCATCCACTTCCACTCCTCCACGATCCCCGGGTCCGCCTCGTGAATCATCCGGCGAACCTCCGCCAGGGTTTCGCCCCGCCAGCCACCCAGGGACCGGATCCGCCCGTCGATGAGCCGGGAGGCCGCCTTCCCGGCTCGTGTCTTGCTTGCGCGCGGGGTCCCCTTGGCCATAGCTTTGGGACGCGTCCCAGTCACTCGATTCCGGTATAAAGTTCTATCTCCATGGAAGAGCTGGTCACCGATCCCGTCTGCGGCATGACGTTTCCGCCCGAGAAGGCGGCCGCCCACGTCATGCGCGACGGGAAGACGATCTACTTCTGCGCCGACTTCTGCCGACAACGCTTCGAGGCGCAATCTCCCCCGCCGCCGGAGTCCAAGGGCAAGTACACCTGCCCGATGCATCCGGAGATCGTGCGGGACGGCCCGGGCGCCTGCCCCAAGTGCGGCATGGCGCTCGAACCGATGTCGGTCTCCGCCGCGGAAGCGCCCGACCCCGAGCTCGCCGACATGACGCGCCGGCTCTGGGTCTGCGCGCTTCTCACCGCCCCCCTCGTCGTCCTCGCGATGACGTCGATGCATGGATCCTCGTCGACCTGGATCCAGCTTGCGCTCGCCACGCCCGTCGTCCTCTGGGGCGGCTGGCCCTTCTTCGTCCGCGGCGCGGCCTCGATCCGCCACGCCAGCCCGAATATGTTCACGCTCATCGGCCTGGGGACCGGATCGGCCTACCTGTACAGCGCGGTCGCCGCGTTCCAGGGACACGGCGCGATGCTCTACTTCGAGGCGGCCGCCGTCATCGTGACGCTCGTCCTCGTGGGACAGGTCCTCGAGCTCCGCGCGCGGCGCGCCACGGGCTCCGCGATTCGCGCGCTTCTCGGACTCGCGCCCAAGACCGCCCGCCGGATCGACGCGACCGGCGCGGAGGGGGATATCCCGCTCGAGTCCGTCCAAGTCGGCGACCGGCTCCGCGTCCGGCCCGGCGAGCGCGTCCCCGTGGACGGCGTCGTCCTCGAGGGATCGAGCTCCGTCGACGAGTCGATGATCACCGGCGAGCCGATCCCCGTCGAGAAACAGCCCGGCGCGCGCGTGACGGGCGGCACGGTCAACGGCGCCGGCGGGTTCGTGATGCGCGCCGAGAAGGTCGGCCGCGACACGCTCCTCGCCCAGATCGTGCGTCACGTCGAAGAAGCTCAGCGCAGCCGCGCCCCCGCGCAGAAACTCGCCGACCGGGTCTCGGGGTGGTTCGTGCCCGCCGTGATTGCGATCGCGGCGCTCACGTACGTCGGCTGGTTCTCGAAGGGCTCCGGCCTCGCCCTCGTCAACGCCGTGGCGGTCCTCATCATCGCCTGCCCCTGCGCGCTGGGACTGGCGACCCCGATGTCGATCATGGTCGGGATGGGCCGCGGGGCCTTGCAGGGCATCCTCGTGCGGGACGCCGCCGCGCTCGAGGCCCTCGCCCGGGTCAACACCGTGGTGGTCGACAAGACCGGCACGCTGACAGAAGGCCGGCCTAAGCTCGTGGAGGGGCCGGCGGATGAAGCCTTGAGACTGGCCGCGGGCCTCGAGAGGGGCAGTGAGCACCCGCTCGCTTCCGCGATCGTCGCCGGGGCGGAGTCGAGAGGCCTCAAGATTCCAACCGCGAGCGAGATGAAGTTCCGGCCCGGCCGCGGATTGATCGGCGTCGTCGAAGGCCGGCAGGTCGCCGTCGGGAACGCGGCCCTCCTGGCGGAACTCAAGATCGCGCCAGGCCCCCAGGCGGCGGGCGTCTTCGTGACGATCGACGGCCGCGTCGCCGGAGTCGTGGCCGTCACGGATCCGATCAAGCCGGGCGCCGAGGAGGCGATCCGCGAGTTGAAACGGCGCGCCATCCGCGTCGTCATGATCACCGGCGACAACAAGACCACGGCGGAATCGGTCGCGAAAAAGCTCGGTATCGACGAGGTGATGGCGGAGGTGCTTCCCGAGGCAAAGGCCGAGCGGGTGAAACAGCTTCAGGCGCAGGGCCGCGTCGTCGCCATGGCGGGAGACGGCATCAACGACGCGCCGGCGCTCGCACATGCCGACGTGGGAATCGCGATGGGCACGGGCACCGACATCGCAATGGAGAGCGCCGCGGTCACCCTCGTGAAAGGCGACGTGCGGGGCATCGTTCGCGCCTTGGAACTCGGCCGCGCGGTCGTCCGGAACATCCGCCAGAACCTGTTCCTGGCGTTCGTCTACAACGTCGTCGCCATCCCGATCGCGGCGGCGGGCCTCCTCAGTCCGATGGTCGCGGGCGCGGCCATGTCGTTGAGTTCCGTCTCGGTGATCGGGAACGCCCTGCGCCTGCGACGGGCGCCTACTCCTTAGCCAAGAGCACGTGTATCGCTTTGACGATCACGCGCACTTTGTCGCCCTTCTTCAGCTTGAGGTCGTCGCACGAGTCGACGGTCATCACCGAGCTCATGCGGACGGGGTCGGCGACGTCGACCCCCACCTGGCACATGACGGTGCCCTTCTTGATGTCCGTGACGGTCCCGACGATCTGGTTGCGCGCGCCGAATTTCATGGATGTTCCTCCGTGGGTTCGCGGACATTCTCGCCATAGGGCGCCACCGTTGGCAACTCCCGCCGCGTTTTGGTCCAATAGCCGGTGAATCCCGCCGAGGGCTTTCCCGTGATGGCGTCGTGCCGAGAGTGCAAGACCGAGGTCTCCTCGGAAGCCCTGACTTGTCCGCGTTGCGGTGCGCCTTCCCCCACCGGCGCGCCCGGCGCGCCCCAAACCCGGGTGGAGGAGGACTTGCGCCGCATCAGGGGTGACGTGGCGACGATTCGCTGGTGGCTGGTCACCGTGCCGCTTTCCCTCCTCGCCCTGTACCTCGCCTATTACCTGCTTCGGGGGTACCTCTAGCGGCTTCGCCCGCCTCAGATACCCCTTGACACCGGATCCCCATTTCTGTAGTTTCTGTCTGGACAGAAATGACTGACACGAATAAACTCAAGCTCAGCGCCGTGCAGGAGCGGTTCGTTCTCCACTGGGGGGAGATGGGCGCCCGCTGGGGGATCAACCGGACCGTCGCGCAGATCCACGCGCTCCTCTACGTGGCGCCGCGCCCCCTGAACGCCGAGGAGATCTCCGCCACCCTCTCCGTGGCCCGGTCCAACGTGAGCACGAGCCTCCGCGAGCTCCTCTCCTGGGGGATCATCCGGACCGTGCGGGTCCTGGGCGACCGGCGCGACCACTTCGAGTCGCTCCCGGACGTGTGGGAGATGTTCCGGCGGGTCCTCGAGGGACGCAAGAAGCGGGAGATGGACCCCACCGTCGCCGTCCTTCGCGAGGCCGTGGGGGACCTGCGCCGGCCAGGGGAGCGCGACGCGCGCACCGAGGACCGGCTCCGCGCCCTCCTCGAGTTCTTCGAGACGGCCTCCGTCTGGTACGAGCGGTTCCGGTCGCTCCCCCTCGGGGCGATCGGCAAGGTCGGCCGGATCGGGTCGGGATTGAAGAAGCTCTTCGGCCGGCGGGCCTGATTTGTTCTTGGTCCGATATTTCGGTCGCTACAGAAATGAACGAAAGAACGGCGGGATGGATCGGGTGGGCGCCCCTCGTCGCCCTTCCCGCGGGAGCCCTGGTCGCCGGCCCCGGCCTCCCCCGCTGGGTCTTCATGTGGGTCCTGGCCGGGGCGGTCTTCGCCAGCTGCAAGTGGCTCACCTGGTGGCCGCTCCGGCGCCGCGCGACCGCCGGGCGTTCCGCGGGGTACCTCCTCCTCTGGCCCGGGATGGATGCGCGCACTTTCCTTGATCCCGCGCGCAAGCCCTCCAGCCCGCGGGGACGGGAGTGGCTCTTCGCGGCGGCCAAGACTCTGCTCGGCGTGGCATTGCTCTTTGCGGCCTCGGCGGTGAGCCCTCCCCTCCTTCGCGGGTGGGTCGGTCTCGTGGGGACGATCTTCGTCCTCCACTTCGGGACCTTCCACTTCGTCGCGCTCCTCTGGCGGCGGGCCGGAGTCCAGGCCGAGCCGATCATGCGCGCCCCGATCCTCGCGCGCTCCCTCGGCGATTTCTGGGGCCACCGGTGGAATCTCGGGTTCCACAATCTCGCCCACGATCACATCTACCAGCGGCTCGCGCCCAAGGCGGGACGCGCCGCCGCGGTGATCGCGGTCTTCCTCGCCTCGGGGCTCGTCCACGACCTCGTGATCTCGGTCCCCGCGGGAGGCGGGTACGGACTCCCCACCGCCTATTTCGCCCTGCAGGGGCTCGGGGTCTTCATCGAGCGCTCCGCGGCGGGCAAGGATTTCGGACTCGGCCACGGGATCGCCGGCCGGATTTTCATGGCCGCGTTCACCGCGGGGCCCGCGTACGCGCTCTTCCATCCGACCTTCGTCCGCGAGGTGATGCTTCCCTTCATGTCCGTTCTCGGAATCAAGTGAGGCTCCCATGGACACGACGCAGGTTCTCCTCTGGGCGGTCGGGGCCTTCCACCTTCTCGTGGCGGCGATGAACTTCTTCCTCCCCGCCAAGATCGAGCTCGGACCGAATCTCGCGAAGGTCTCACCGCTCGTCCGGCAGATGGTGATCGTCCACCACGTTTACATCGTGGGCGTGATCTTCGCCTTCGCGGGCCTCTGCTTCTTCCGCACGGCCGACCTGGCCGGGGGAAGCGGCCTCGGTCGCGTCGTCGCGGCCGGGATGTCCCTCTTCTGGCTCGCGCGGATCCCAATCCAGCTTTTCTACTACGACCGCGAAACGCGGCGGCGCCATCGGGCCGTGGACGTGGGCTTTCTCCTCATGCTCGTGTTCATGTCCGGCGTACTCGGACTCGCGGCGATCGGAGGACTGCGATGACCAGCCTCGCTCTCTGGCTCGCCGGCGCGGGCCACTTCGTGATCCTCGTCGCGAGCGCGCAGGTCCCGGCCCGGCTCGGATGGCGGGAGGACCTCGCGAAGCTGACTCCGTTCAACCGGAAGCTGATGTGGACCTACGGCGGCTTCACGGTCCTGACGATCATCGCGTTCGGCGTCCTCACGCTCGTCCTGCACAATGAGCTCCTGCGCGGCGACCGGGCGGCGCTCGGCCTCGCCGCCTTCATCGGGGTCTACTGGACCGTGCGAATCCTGGTCGACCTGTTCTATTTCGGCCACTCGGGTTGGCCGCGCGGCCGCGCGTTCATTGCGGGCCATGCCCTTCTCTTGGGCCTCTTCGCCGCGCTCGCGGCCACCTATCTCGGACTCGTAATCCGCGGAGGGAACCCATGAGGCTCTCTGAGACGCACCGAAAGGTCCTGGCCGGAGCTTCTCTCTGGCTCATCGCCCTCCTGATTCCGGGAATCGGCGTCATCGAGATGCTCTTCCTCTGGGCGCCCCTGGTGATCGTGCCCCTCGGGCTCGAGCTCGTGCCGCGACCCGAGGGTCTCTTCGGCCGGATCGACCGCGCGGCGCGGATGGCCCAGCCCTTCGCGGCGGCCTTCGCGGTCGCCTCCTTCCTCTTTCCTCCCGGGGCGAAGGCGCTGCTCCTCGCCATCCCGTGGGTGGGCGTGTGCGGCGCGCTGGCCATTCTCGGGGCGGCTCGATTCGCGCGGCGCGGCCGGTGGGATCCCGTCGAAATGTGCGTCGACGCGGCCCTCGGCCTCATCGCCGTCGGCGGCTTCGGCCTGGCGGCGTCGCGCCTGGGGCTGTCGCTCGGATTCAAGGAGCCGATCATCCTTCTCACGGCGGTCCACTTTCACTACACCGGCTTCGTCGCGCCCCTGCTCATCGGATTCGCCGGTCGGAAGCTAGGGGCCAAGGCTCCCGTCCTCTTCGCGGCGGCGGCCGTGGTGATCGGCTCTCCGCTCCTCGCCATCGGCTTCACCTTCTCCCCCACCCTGAAGGTGATCGCGGCGCTCTGGATCGCCTCGGGCCTGATCCTGTTCGCGTGGGTCCTGATGCGCGTCGCGGCTTCCGCGCCCGGGAATCTGCCGCGATTCCTGCTGGCGCTGGCGTCGCTCTCGCTCCTGATCGGAATGGGGCTTGTCGCTGTCTACTCGATCGGCGAGTACCGGGAGAAGCTCCTGATCGAGATTCCGGCGATGGCGTGGTTCCACGGGATCGCCAACGCCGGCGGGTTCGCGACGTGCGGACTCTTGGCCGCCGGGAAATGGAGGTAAGGATGATGAAAGCCAGCACCGGGTACAGCGCGGCGAATCCGCAGACCAAGTACGCCATCCTCGGGTGTGGTTTGGCGGTGCTGGGAATGGTGCTCCTGTTCGGGCTTTTCTTCGCGATGTGCGGGGGAAAGGGCTAGGAGTTTCCATGCGGGACATTCGCGCTATTGCCAGGACGACGCTCGCGTTCGTCTGGATCTACCAGGGTCTCGTTCCAAAGATCCTTTTCCCCGACACGGGCGAACTGGAGATCTTCCGGTCCACGGGGGTCTATCCGGGGGAGGCGCTCACCGGGGTCGTCCTGCTGGGCGCGGCCCAGGCGCTGCTCGGCGTGTTTCACCTGATCGCGTGGCGTTCGCGTGCGCCCCTGTGGCTGGGGCTCATCGCTCTGGCGCTGCTGGGAGGCGGCGGGCTCATCACGCGGCCGGACCTCTTCATTCTCCCCTTCAATCCCGCTTCGCTCATCGCGATGATGCTGTCGCTCACCGCGATCGACATGTTGGGCGGGTCGCACCGATGCCAGAACGAAAACACCTGATCCTGTACGACGGCGTGTGCGCGCTGTGCAACGCGCTCGTCCGGTTCGTCCTTCCGCGCGATCGGAAGGACCGATTCCGGTTCGCCCCGCTCCAGGGCGAAACCGCGCGCGGGCTGCTGCGAC
>DASXTT010000277.1:0-12861 GCA_036505255.1 Planctomycetota bacterium
CCGAGATCTCGCTCCGCCTTGTCGAACAAGCGGCGGCGACGGCGCCGAACGAAGCCTTGAGAAACGGAGCCGCGGCGGTTCTGGATCGGGCGAGAAAGGGCAACGCGAGCCGGAGAGAGCTTCAGGAAGCTTGGATGGCGGCGTTTCGGCAGAAGTAGTCCAGGCTTCACGCGTTTTGAACGGGGGGTTTTGACTCCGGCAACAGCCCGCACACCAGATCCGCCGTCGCCTTGAGCGCGCCGCGCCCCGACTCGACGACGTCCTTTCCCTTCAGCCCCGCCTTGGCCGCCATCGCGGGCTCCTTCACCAGGCTGCCCACCGCCATGCCGAGGTCGATCGGGTTGTCCACCACCTTCATCGCCCCCGCCTCGATGAGCCGGTCCGCGATCTCCCGGAAGTTCTCCAGGCTCGGCCCGCTCACGATCGGCTTGCCGAGCGCCGCGGGCTCCAGCATGTTCTGGCCGCCGCGCGCGCAGAACGTGCCCCCGATGAAGACCGCGTCCGCCGCGGAGTAGACCTGCGCCAGCTCCCCCACCGTGTCGAGGATGAGGACCCGGTCGGAGGGGGGCGGCTCCTTGAGCTCCGACCGGAGCGTCACCGCGAACCCCGCGGCCTCGACGATCTTCCGCACCTCGGGCGTCCGCTCGACGTGGCGCGGCGCCACGAGCAGCCGCAGCTTGGGATAGGTCTGGAGGATCCGCCGGTACGTTTCGACGAGGATCTTCTCCTCGGGCTCGTGCGTGCTTCCCGCGACGAGGAGCGGATGCTCCGGAGGCAGGCCGAACGCGGCGCGCACCTCCTCCGCCGTCTCCTCGGGGTCGAACCCGATCCGCGCGTCGTACTTCAGGTTGCCGGTGACGAAGGTCCGCTCTCCGGGGAGCCCGAGCTCGCGGATCCGGTCCGCGTATTCCTTCGTCTGCATCCCGGCCCTCGCGATGCGCCGGAAAATGGAGCGGAAATAGCCGACGAACCGACGGTAGCGGCGGTGCGAACGGTGGGAGACGCGGCCGTTCACGATGACCACGGGGATCGTGCGACGCGCCGCCAGCCGGATGAAGTTGGGCCAGACTTCGAGCTCCACGAGGACGACCGCGTCGGGCCGGATCCGCCCGAAGGCGCGCCGAAGGGCGAAGCTCACGTCGAGCGGGAAGTAGTGGACGCGGTCGCCGGGCCACGCCTTGCGCGCCTGCTCGCGTCCCGCGGGCGTCGTGGCGGAGAAGTTGAATTCGAGGTCGGGCCGCCGCTTCTTCAGCTCCTCGACGAGCGGGCGGACCAGGGCCACCTCGCCCACCGACGCGCAGTGGAACCAGAGGCAGGGCCGCGATCCCTCGCGGGGCGGGACGCCGCCGAGCCGCTCGCCGATCCCCCCGCGGAAGACCGGATCGGTCGCGGCCTTGTAAATGAGCCAGGGGGAAAGGATGAGACCGGCCATCCCGTAGCCGACGTCGAGCAGCAGACCCATCTACGACGCATCACGCATCACGCATCACGCATAACGGGGATTGCGAAGACGATCTTCGGGGCGCCCGTAATGCGTTATGCGTAATGCGTCATGCGCTCCCCTAGGTTGCCGTCGCTCCGTGACACTTCTTGTACTTCTTTCCCGACCCGCAGGGACAGGGATCGTTGCGACCCGTCTTCGGGCCCGCCGCCACGAAGGGCTTCGGCTTCTCCTCGGAGGCCGCTCCCCCCTCGCCGTCCCCGTTGCCCCCGCCCTCGAAGGCCTGGACGTCCTGCTTGCTCTCGGCCGCCTTCCCCCACCGGCGCGCGAGCCGCTGCTCGTCGGCCGACACGCGGCGCGACCGGAACAGGAACGAGGTGACGTCGTCCTCGAGCGCCTCCATCATGCCCTCGAAGAGCGCCGTGGCGTCGCGCTTGTACTCGATCTTGGGATCGCTCTGGGCGTAGCTCCGCAGGCCGATGACGTCGCGGAGCTGGTCCATGTTGTAGAGGAGGTCCTTCCACTTCTCGTCGATCTTGCCCAGCAGGACGAACCGCTCGGCGCCCGAGAAAAGCTCCTCGCCGACTTTCGTAATCACGTCCCTGCGCGCCGCGACGATCCGGTCCACCGCGTACGTGACGGCCTCGGAGCCGGTCCGCCGGAGGATCTCCGCCGGTTCGATGGGGAGGCCGAAGTCGTTCTGGACCTGGTGGCAGAACATGGCGGCCTCGGCGGGCGGCGTGTTCCGATCCTTGAGGAAGCGGTGGCCGAGGCCCTCGATCCGGTTGCGGACCTCGAGAATCCCGAACTCGAGGGGCCGGGCGCGGTAGAGCTTCTCCGCCTCCTCCATGGCCACCCGCTCGATGTCGGCGCGGTCCCGCGCCCCGTCGAGTCCGAGGGGTCCCCCGAACTTTTCCTGGAACCAGCCCGCGAAGCCCGCCATGTCCGGCTCCCGGCCCGCCAGGAACCGCTCCCCCATGGCGGCGACGCGGTTCCGGACCATGTCGAGGATCTGCTCGCGGACGTCGGACCCGTCGAGGATCCGCTGGCGCAGGCCGTAGACGACCTTGCGCTGCTGGTTGCGGACCTGGTCGTACTCGACGAGATTCTTCCGGATGTCGAAATTGTGCGCCTCGACGTTCTTCTGCGCCTTGCCGATGGCGCGCGTGACGAGCTTCGACTCGATGCGCTCGCCCTCCTTGAGGCCCATCTTGCGCAGGAGCCCCTTCATCCACGGCGGGGCGAACTTGCGGAAGAGGTCGTCCTCGAGGCACATGAAGAACTGGCTCGACCCCGGGTCGCCCTGGCGCGCGCAGCGGCCTCGGAGCTGGTTGTCGATCCGGCGCGCCTCGTGCCGCTCGGTGCCGAGGATGTGGAGCCCCCCGATGCCGGCCACGCCGTCGCCGAGGAGGATGTCCGTGCCGCGGCCCGCCATGTTCGTCGCGACCGTGACGGACCCTTTTTGCCCGGCCCGCGCGACGATGTAGGCCTCCTTCTCGTGGAATTTCGCGTTGAGGACCTCGTGCTTGATGCCTCGGAGCTTCAGCCGCTCCGCGAGGATCTCGGACTTGGCCACGGAGGTCGTGCCCGCGAGGATCGGGCGCCCTGTGGCGTGCAGGCGGGCGATCTCCTCCTCGATCGCGTCGAACTTCTCCTGCTCGCTCCCGTACACGACGTCGGGATAGTTGTCCCGGCAGAGGGGCCGGTTCGGCGGGACGATGCAGACGTCGAGCTTGTAGATCTTGTCGAACTCGGCGGCCTCGGTCGCCGCGGTGCCGGTCATCCCCGCGAGCTTCTCGTACATCCGGAAGTAGTGCTGCAGCGTGATCGTCGCGAAGGTCTGGGACTCCTCCTGGATGCGGCAGCCCTTGTCGGCTTCCTTGGCCTCGACCGACTGGTGAAGGCCGTCGCTCCACCGGCGGCCGGGCATCATCCGGCCGGTAAACTCGTCGACGATGATGACCTCGTTGTCGTGGATCACGTAGTCGCGGTCGAGCTTGTAGAGGTGGTGGGCCTTGAGCGCGGTCTCGATGTAGTGGGGCCACTCCATGTTCTCGCCGGTGTAAAAGGAGCCGACGCCGACCGCCTGTTCGGCCTTTTCGATCCCCTTCTCCGTGAGGATGACGAGGTGCTCCTTCTCCTTCACCACGAAGTCGCCCGTGTGGATCTTCTCCCGGTCCTTGCCCAGGATCTCCTCGCCCTTCTCGAGTCGGCGGGCGACCCGGTCGGCGGAGTAGTACTTGTCCGTCGATTCCTCGGTCGGGCCCGAGATGATGAGGGGCGTGCGGGCCTCGTCGATGAGGATCGAGTCCACCTCGTCGACGATGGCGTAGACGTGGCCCCGCTGGACCTGGTCCTCCTTGCGGACCTTCAGGTTGTCGCGCAGGTAGTCGAACCCGAACTCGTTGTTCGTGCCGTAGGTGATGTCGGCGCGGTAGGCCTCCTGGCGCTCGACGGGCCTCAGGTTGTGGAGGCGCTCTTCGGCGTCGGGCGCGTAGTTCCGGTCGAACATGAAGGACTGCTCGTGCTGGATGGAGGAGACGGTGATGCCCAGGAAATCGAAGAGCGGGCCGTTCCACTGGCAGTCGCGGCGCGCGAGGTAGTCGTTGACGGTGACGATGTGGACTCCGCGGCCCGTGAGCGCGTTGAGGTAGGCCGGGAGCGTGGCGACGAGGGTCTTGCCCTCGCCCGTGCCCATCTCGGCGATCTTCCCCTCGTGGAGGACGATGCCGCCGATGATCTGGACGTCGAAGTGGCGCATCTTGAGCGTGCGGCGCGAGACTTCCCGGACGGCCGCGAACGCCTCGGGGAGGATGTCGAGGAGGTCCTCGCCCGCCTTGAGGCGCTTCTTGAAGGAGGCGGTCATTTGGACGAAGGCGGCGTCGGGGAGGGCCGCCATCCGGGACTCGAGGGGGTTGATCTCCTCGGTGACGATCCGCCAGTAGCGGCGGAGCATGCGCTCGTTCTGCGTGCCGAAGAGGCGCCCGAGCAGGCGGCCGACGAATTCAAGGACTTGTTCCATAACCGACCTCTGATCTCTGGACTAACCGGGACGGGGTGACGAACGACCGGGAGAGAGATCAGAACTACGGCTTGGTGCGGAAGAAGGGCAGTCGGAGGTCGTACCGCAGATCGCGGCGCGGATTTTCGGGGGAGGGGCCGTTCACGGCGGGGATGTCCGCCGCGGGAACACGCGGGTACCAGAGGGTGAGCGTGTCGGCGTCGGGCGTCGCCTGGGCGAGCGAGAACTCCGCCCCGAGCCGGGCCGAGAGGCGTGCGACGAAGGCCGCGGCCAGGAGATCGACGGGCTCGACGTGCCGGAACTCGGCGGCGGTCCCCCACCCGAGGGAGGCGGCCGTCACGAGCATCAGGGCCGGGTGCATATGGGTATTCTAGCGCTGTGAAACCGCGCGGACAATAGGCCCGAGGGGCGTTCTGGATCAGCTTCCAGCAACCAGATCCCAGATCCCAGCTGGGCGGCGAGCTTCGAGATTCAAGCCGGAGGCCCCGAACCTCCGGACCCACCGGATCGCTATTCAGGAGTCCCGCCGCGCCGGACCGTCCCGACGAGGTCTTCCAGGCGCGCCACGCCCGCCGAGGCGAGCCGCTCGCGGAGAGCCTCCACCATCTTCTGCCCCGTCTGCGCGTCGACGAAGTTGGCGGTGCCGACCTGCACGGCCCGCGCCCCCGCCACGATGAACTCGAGCGCGTCGTCCGCGTTCGAAATTCCCCCGATGCCGATCACCGGCGCCTTCGGGAGCCGGCCGCACACCTCCCACACCATCCGGAGCGCGACCGGCTTGATCGCGGGGCCCGACAATCCGCCCGTCACCGCCCCCAGGGCGGGCGCGCGTTTCCGCCAGTCGATCGCGATCCCCTTGAGCGTGTTGACGAGCGACAGCCCGTCGGCGCCCCCCTCCATCGCGGCCGACGCGATGGCGACGACGTCCGTCACGTTCGGCGTGAGCTTGGCGAAGAGGGGACGCCGCGTCGCCTTCCGCGCGATGCGCACGACGCGCTCCGTCAGGGCCGGATCGGTGGCGTGGTCCAGTCCGCCCGAGACGTTCGGGCAGCTGATGTTGAGCTCGAAGGCGTCCACCCGCGGGAGCTTGTCGATCGCGGCGACCAGCTCGCCGTACTCCTCGACCGTCTCCCCCGAAACGCTCACGACGAGGGCGCAGGGGTAGTCCTTCACCTCCGGATAGCGCTTCTTGATCCACCCCTCGAGGCCGTAGTTCTCGAGGCCGATCGAGTTGAGCATGCCGCTCGGCGTCTCCCACACCCGGGGCGGCGGGTTCCCCTTTCGCGGACGCCGCGTGACCGTCTTTTCCACGACGGCGCCCAGCTTCGAGACGTCGAGCACCGTGTCCATGAGGGCGCCGAACGTGCCGGAGGCCACCATCACGGGATTGGAAAGGCGGAGGGGGCCGACCTCGATCGAGAGGTCGGGCGCGGTCTCAGGCCGGCGTGGGGGGGCCTTGCGGGTCGGCGGCATCGGTCGGCTCCGGTAGATCGGGGGGCAGGTCGGCGCGCGGCATGGGCTCGGTCTCCCCCACGGCGATCTGCTCCGTGGAGAGTCCGGGATCGTCGGCGCGCTTCTTTTTCTCGTCGAAGAAGAGCATCTCGAGCGACAGCAGGGCCACGCCGACGCAGATGCAGGAATCGGCGAGATTGAAGAGCGGCCACACCCGGGAACCCCAGTAGAACTTGATGAAGTCGCGCACCTGGCCGTCGACGACGCGGTCGTACATGTTCCCGAGCGTCCCGCCGAGGATCAGCGCGAGCGAGACCGTGAGCACCCAGCGCGGCTTCTTGACCGAGTAGAAGATGAAGAGGATGGCGGGGACCGCGAGGATGGAGACGACGAGGAAGATGGGACCGGCCTCCGCGAAGAGCCCGAAGACGATCCCCTTGTTCGTCGTGCGCCCGAACGAGAAGAAGCCCTCGATGACGCGGACGTCGGGGCCCCCGTCCGGAATGTTCACGAAGGCGAGGGTCTTGGTCCAGAGGTCGACCGCCGCGGCGGCCAAGGCGACCGCGATAAACCAGGCTCGGTGATTCATCCCTGGGTCGATTGTAGCAAAAGCGAGCTTCAAGCTTCAGGCTTCAAGCCTCAAGCCCGGCAGGATGCGGGTGCGGAGGCGGATCCAATTCCTGGTGAGACCGTCGCGAGGCTGGGATCTGGGATCTGGAAGCTGGGAGCAGGCCCTCAGGCCTATTCGCCCTCTTCTTTGCGCTTGCAGGCCAGGCAGAGCCGCGTGTAGGGGATCGCCTTGAGCCGCGGCTTGGGGATGGGCTTCTTGCAGTTCTCGCAGACTCCGAAGGTGCCTTCGGCGATGCGTTCGAGGGCGTCCTGGATCTGCTGGAGCTCCTCGCCCTCGCTTTCCATGAGGCCCAGGGTGATGTCCTGCTCGAAGTTGTCCGTGCCCTGGTCCGCCATGTGCATGGGGAGGCTGGAGAGGTCGCCCGCGTCCGCCTTTTTCAGGGCCTCGGACTCCATCTTGTTGACGTCCCCGAGGAGCTGGCGCCGGCGGAGATGGAGGAGGACCTTGAACTGCTTCAGCTCGCTCTTCGAGAGGGGGCTCTCGATCTTCTCGGCTTTGGCCGGCGCCTTCGCCGCGACTTTCGCCGGGGCCTTCGACGCCGCGCGGACCTTCCTGGGCATTCTTCCTCCGGCCGGGTTCAGGGTTTCGCCGCGACCGCCGATTTCGGCGCGACCGGCTTCTTCAGCTCGCGCGCCCGCAGTTCCGTCTTGATCCGGGCGATGTCGCGGCGATGCGCCCGGAAGAGCGACTTGTTCTCCACCTCGCTCGTCACGGTCTGCGTCCGCAGGGTGTAGAGCGCCTTGGTCAGGCCCTCGAGCTCCTTGCGCAGCTCGTCCTCGGCCATCCCCTTGAAGTTCTTCTTTTTCGCGGCCATGGGGTCCCCGTCAGATCTTCCGCGCCACGAGCCGGGTCCGGAGGGAGACCTTGTGGGCGATGAGGTTCAGGCACTGCTTCGCGAAATCCTCCGCCACGCCCGACACCTCGAAGAGGATCGTCCCCGGCAGGCACACGGCGGCGTAATACTCGGGCTCGCCCTTGCCCTTGCCCATGCGCGTCTCCGCCGGCTTCGCGCTGATCGACTTGTGGGGGAAGACCCGGATGTAGAGGCGCCCCTCCGTGCCCATCATGTGGGTCGCGGCCACGCGGCCCGCCTCGATCTCGCGCGCGCTCAGCCACCCGTACTCCAGGGCCATGAGCCCGTAGTCGCCGAAGCTGACGCGGTTGCCGCGGGTCGCCACGCCCTTCATGGTGCCGCGGTGCGACTTGCGGAACTTGACCCGCTTCGGCATCAGCATGGGATCACGCCTTCTCCGCGGGGATCGGGGCCAGGCCGTGCGGGCGGGACCCCGGCTCCTCCCCCTTGTTGGACGGGCTGGCGCCGAACCGCTCGCCCTTGTAGATCCACACCTTGATCCCGATCGTGCCCTTCGTCGTGATGGCCGTCGAGATCGCGAAGTCGATGTCGCCCCGCAGCGTGTTCAGCGGGATGCGCCCCAGGTGGATGTGCTCGCACCGCGCGATTTCCGCGCCGCCGAGGCGGCCCTTGATCTGGAGCTTCACGCCCTTGGCGCCGAGGTCCATGATCATCTCGGCGTACCGGCGCATCGTGCGGCGGTACGGGGCGCGCTTGTTGAGCTGCTCGGCGATCGCCTCGCCCACGATCTGGGCGTCCAGCTCGGGCGTCACGATCTCCTCGACCTTGACCTCGACGGCCCGCCCCGCGAGGAGCCCGAGGTCCTCGATGATCTTGTCGACCTTGGAGCCCTTCTTGCCGATGAGGAGGCCCGGCCGCGCCGCCGAGAGGATGATCCGCATCTTCTCGCCGATGCGCTCGATCTCGATGCGCGAGATGCCGGCGAACCCGTACTCCTTCTTGACGAAGGTGCGGATCTTCTTGTCCTCCACGAGCCACGCCCCGAAGTTCTTCTTCGTGGCGTACCAGCGGGAGCGCCACCCGATGGTGATGCCCGTGCGGAACGCGATCGGGTTGACCTTCTGACCCATCTAGATCACCGCCTTATCCAATTTCCCGGACCCGAATTCACGATTCCCGATTCTTGATTCTCGATTCTCGGCGCCCGACCCGAGAATCCGGAATCGAGAATCCACAATCACTCCTTTTTCGCCTCCGGGGCCGATGGCTTGTCTCCCCCGGCCGGGGGCGGGGAGGGCTTCGCCTCCGGGGCTTTGGCGCCGGGGGACGCGGGCTTCGCCGCGACCGCCCCGCCCGCCTTGTCCCCCGCCGCTTTGGCGGAGGGGGACTTCTTCGCCTTCTGCCGGTCCTGGCGCTTCCGCTTAGACCGGTCCTTCTTCGACTCCTTCAGCTCCCGCTCCTCGAGGATGAACGTCACGTGGCACATCCGCTTCTTGATCATCGTCGGGCGCCGCGTCGACGACGGCCGCCACCGCTTGATGATGGGCCCGCCGTCGACCCGCGCCTCGACCAGGTGCAGGCTGTTCGCGTCGATGTCGAGGTTCTTCGCCCGGGCGAAGTCGATCGCGTTCGCGGCCGCCGACTCCAGGAGCTTCTTGCAGAAGGGCGCGCCGCGCCGCGAGCAGACCCGCAGGATCGCGATCGCGCTGTTGAAGTCCTTGCCCCGGACCAGGTCCACGACGTACCGCATCTTGCGGGCGGAGATGCGCGCGTACCGGAGCCGCGCGCTGAAGCGCGGCTTCTCGGCCGTTTTCACCGGCGCGGGGGCTGTCGCGGTGTCCGCCATGATCCTACGCCTCGGGCGTCGCGCCCCCCGCGCTCGCCCGCGTGCCCGGATGGCCGCGGAAAAGGCGCGTCGGAGCGAACTCCCCCAGCTTGTGTCCCACCATGTCCTCGGTCACGAAGACCTTCACGAAGGTCCGGCCGTTGTGGACCAGGAAGTTCAGGTTCACGAAATCGGGCGAAATGGTCGACCGGCGCGACCACGTCTTGATCGGGTCGTGCGAGCCCGTCATCTTCACCTTCGACACCTTCCCGGAAAGCTTGGGATCGATGTACGGGCCCTTCTTCAGCGACCGGCTCATGTCCTATTTCCTCGTCCTCTGGAACCGCCCCGCCTTGCGCATCCGGATGATGAACTTGTTCGAGCGGTTCTTCGACCGGCGGGTCTTGCCGCCCTTGGCGAGCTTCGTCCCCTTCCAGTTGATCGGGTGGCGTCCGCCCCCCGACCGCCCCTCGCCGCCGCCCATCGGGTGCGAGACCGGGTTCATGGCCGTTCCGCGCACCGTCGGCCGGACCCCCATCCAGCGCTTGCGGCCCGCCTTGCCCAGGACGATGTTCTGCCACTCGACGTTGCCGACCTGCCCGATCGTCGCCCGGCACCGCACGTGGACCCGCCGCTCCTCGCCGCTCGGCAGGAGCACGATGGCGTAGTTCCCCTCCTTCGCCTTGATCTCGGCGAAGGTCCCCGCGGAGCGGACGATCTGGCCGCCCTTGCCGGGGGTCAGCTCGATGTTGTGCACCCTCATCCCGGCGGGGATGTTCTTGATCGGAAGGCAGCTCCCGACGCGCGGCTCGACCTTCTCGCCGCTCAGGACCTCTTCGCCGACGGCCAGCCCGTGCGGCGCCAGGATGTACCGACGCTCGCCGTCCTTGTACTTGATGAGCGCGATGAACGCGGTCCGGTTCGGGTCGTACTCGATCGTCTCGACGATTCCGGGGACGTTGTCCTTGTTGCGCTTGAAGTCGATGAACCGGTAGCGCTGCTTCACGCCGCCGCCGATGTGGCGCGTCGTCAGGCGCCCCACGTTGCTCCGGCCGCCCGTCTTGCGCTCGCCCTCGGTAAGCTTCTTGTACGGAGTCCGCGCCGTCAGCTCCGAGAAGTCGGAGACGGAGGCGCCCCGGCGGCCGGGGGTCGTGGGACGGTATTCGCGGACGGGCATGGTTCAGGTTCCGGCTGGATCTATATGATGTCGAGCCGGAAGCCCTCCTTCAATTTCACGTAGGCCTTCTTCCAGTCCTTCCGCTTCCCCTCGAGGAGCATGTTCTTCATGCGCTTCCGCTTGCCCTTGACGCGGACCGTGCGGACGTCCGCGACCTTGACGTTGTAGATCGCCTCGACGGCCCGCTTCACGTCCACCCGGTTGACGTCCATCCCGACCACGAAGGTGTAGACGCTCTTCTGCTGGCCCGCCATCGTCTTCTCGGTCACCAGCGGCTTGCGGATGATTTCGTGGGGATTCTGCATGGCTTACTTTCCGGCCGTCGCCGCCCCTTCCTTCGGACGGCGCGACGCCAGGAGCGCCTCGAGCGCCTCGCGGGTCAGGACGACGCGATGGTGCTTGAGGACGTCGTAGGCGTTGAACTCGGCCACGGGGACCAGCTTCAGGCGATTCAGGTTCCTCGCGGCGCGGTGGAGGTTCGGATCGAGGGTCTTGATCCCCGCGAGGACGGTGCGTTCGAGCCCCATCGCCGCCAGCACGGAGGCGACCTTCCTCGTCTTCGGGGGCGTGCCGGGATCGAAGCCCTCGATGACGAGGACCTCCTTGTCCCGGATCTTGCCGAGCATCGCCGAGTCGAGCGCGGCGCCGCGCATCGAGGCGGTGAGTCCGAGGCGGTACTCGCGCGGCTTGGGGCCGAAGACGATTCCGCCGTGGCGCCACAGGGGCGAGCGGATCGTGCCCGCGCGCGCCATGCCCGTGTGCTTCTGCGGCCACGGCTTGCGCGTCGACCCTTCCACCTCGCCGCGGCTCTTCGTCGAGGCCGTGCCCTGGCGCTTGTTCGCTTCGTAGATGAGGACGACCTGGTGGAGGAGCCGCTTGCGGACCTTGTCGCCGAAGATCGTCTCGTCGACGGGCACCGTGCCGGCGCTCTTGCCGTTCTTGTCGTACAAAGGCAGGTCGGCCATGGCGTCCTACTTCTCGTCCAGCATCGCCTTGACCCGGATGTCGATTCCGGCGGGCATGTTCAGGTTGCGGAGCTCGTCGATGGTCTTCGAGGTGGGCTCCGTGATGTCGATGACGCGCTTGTGGGTGCGGATTTCGTACTGCTCGCGGGACTTCTTGTCGACGTGGGGCGAGCGGAGGACGGTGATCCGCTCGATTTTCGTCGGCAGGGGGATCGGACCCCGGACCTTGGCCCCCGTCCGCTTGGACGTGTTGACGATGTCCATGGCGGACTGGTCGATCACCTCGTGATCGTAACCCTCGATCCGGATACGGATTCTCTGCGACATGGCTCTGAAAAGCCCCTTGAAAGAGCGCTTAGTATACGGGCGGGTTTTCGCGAGTCAAGGCAAACCCTCAGACGGAGGAGTCGTGCGTCAAGCGTCGTGGGTCGTGAGTCGAAGTCCGAAAAGTCTCGAGTCGCGAGCCGGGGACCGCGAGTCATCGAGGAGCGGTCGCCGCCTTGGTACGGATCGCCTCCCGGTCCTCCGGATAGGCGAGCGGGACTTCCAGGACCCGTTCACGCACCCGCGCGGTCGCCCCCTTGGAGTCGAGGATCGCCTCAAGCCCCCGCCGCCGGGCCGAGGAGAGCGGCTCGGTCCGGACGATCTCGAGCGCCGCGAGACAGACCGCCTCGTCCGCCGCCGGATGGACCAGGGCCAGGTCGATCGCGCCGGCCCGCGCCGCCCGGACGAGGTCTTCGGAGGCGACTTCGGGCCGCGCGAGCACGGCTTTCAGGACCCGCCGGCGGCCCGCCTCCTCGAGCGTGAGCGCTCGGGCCACGATCCGACGGAGGTCGTCGGGCGAGGCCCGTTCCGCCGATTTCGCGAGGGCGAAATCCCGTCCCCCCAAGTCCAGCCACCCGGCGGGATCGTCCCCCAAGGCCATCGCGACCGCCGCCGAGGGATCGAGCCGCTCGAAGTGCGCGCGGATGTGGGACGGGAACCGGCGCGCGAGGCGCCGCTCCTCCGCGTACCGTTCGGGATGGACCGGCGAAACGAGCGGCCAGCCGGGGAGGACGGCGGCGAGCGCCTCGAACTCGAAAGTCGTCGGCGTCCGGGCGCCCTCGCCCTCGCGAACGAGGACGGGGCACTCCTCCCCCACATCGACGATCGCTTCGAAGGCGTCGTTCCAGAGTACCAAGCGCTGCCCCTCCCGGGCGTCGACCAGCCGGGTCCCCGTCACGAGCGGAGGATCGGCCCAGCCGAAAAAGTAGACCGGCCCGCGCGAGACGGACCGGCCGTCGGAAAGCCGGATTTCGTACGGGGATGAACAACCGGCGAGGGCCGGCAAGAGCAGCAGTCCGAGAATCCAGAATCGAGAATCCAGAAACGGTCCACGTCCGGTCATAGTCCGAACCGGGATCGTTCGTTGGCCGGGACCGGCCTGTATTCGAAGGGTTCCAGTGTGTACCCTCCCCGGCCCTGCGTGAGGGACCGCATCCGCGAGGCGTAGCCGAACATCTGCGCGAGCGCGACGTGGCCCCGCACGACCTTC
>DASXTT010000278.1:0-2721 GCA_036505255.1 Planctomycetota bacterium
TGTCGAAGCTCCTCGATGCCGACCGGCCGAAGCCCGGCATGGAGGATCGGATCATCCAGGCGCTCCGATCGGCGCCCGGGCCCCGGTTCCGAGTTCCCCGCACCGCGTACCGCGTTGTTTCAGCCATCGCGGCCGTCCTCCTCATCGGAGTGGTCGGGTTCTACTTTGATTCCGAATCCCAGGCCGGGGATGGACAGGATCGGTCCCACCTCTTCGGTTTGAAACAGCGGATGACTTTTGGCGCAAGTCCGGGCGCCACACACTTTTCATCAATAGTTGACCCTGCCGACAGTGCGAAAAAGGTGCCGGCTCCTGCCGACGAGATGGCCCGCAACAAGAGCGCCGAGCTGCTGGCACGTCTTAAAACTGGGATGTCCGACATTGACGGTTATGCAGGGGATCGGGACAAGCAACGCGCGGCCGACCACAATGAATCCGGCCTGGCGCTCGAGGAACCCGACCGTCGTGCGGGGGCCCTCAAGACTCCCGCGGGAGGCGAGGCATTCGGGGGAAAGAAGGACTTGGATCGCAAGGAATGGAAAACGGGGGAACCGGCCCCGGCCGACGCGGCCGCCGCTCTCCAGGACAGCCTCTATTTCAAGCCGGGCGGCGCGGCCGAGGATTACAAGTCCCTCGGCATCGGCGGCGGACCGGGCAGCGCTTCAAAGTCGGCCCCCCGTCCCGGCACGCTCATGAGCGATGAACGTTTGATGTCGCGCGATATGGAAAAGGGCAAGCATCAGGAGCCCGGCGGAAAGACCGCCCCGGCGCAGGACCCCCAGGCGCCCCAGCGCAAGATCATCCGGCAGGGCGAACTCGAGTTCGAGGTGGACAACTTCGACTCCGCCGTCGACAAGGTCTCCCGGATCGTCGCCGAGGAGAAGGGCTTCGTCGCCACGGTCAACTCCGACCGCCTCCCCAACGGGAAGGTGAAAGGCTCGATCGTCCTCCGCGTCCCGCCCGACGCCCTCGACCGGCTCGTCCTCAAGCTCCGCGCGCTCGGCGACCTCAAGAGCCAGCGCATCACGAGCGAGGACATTTCGAAGAAGTACTACGACCTCGAGAGCCGCCTCAAAGCCGCCCGCACGATGGAGACCCGCCTCATCGAGATCATCAAGACGGGCAAGGGCGAGATCAAGGACATCCTCGCGGCCGAGAAGGAGCTCGGCGAGTGGCGCGAAAAGATCGAGGTCTTCGAAGGCGAGCTCCGCTACTACGCGAACCTGGTCTCGCTGAGCACGCTCACCCTCACGCTCCTCGAGAAGGACATCCGCGCCCCCTCGGTCATCACCGTGACCGAGACGGTCGACGCGGGCGTCGAGGCGGAGGACGTGCTCAAGGCGGACAAGGACCTCCGCGCCATGATCACCGAGGCCAAGGGGCGCATCACCGCCTCCGACCTCAAGAAGCTGGCCGCCGACCAGTTCAGCCTGCAGATCACCTGCGAGGCGCCCCCCGAGAACGCGGGGGCGCTGCGGGACCGGCTCAACCAGCTCGGGCGCGTCGCGCGGCTCGACGTCCAGACCCAGACCACCGACGACGGCAAGGGACGGCCCGTCGACGCGAAGGTGAAGCGCGCCGACACGATCTTCCGCCTCTCCGTGTACAACATCACGAACGTCCAGCCGCGCGAGACCTCCCTCCTGAATATCGCCTGCATCGACGTCGAGGCGGTCTTCAAGAGCATCATCGCCCGCGTCGGGCAGGCCGGCGGTCGCGTGGTGCAGTCCACCCTCAATCGGGTGAAGGCCGACCAAATCGACGGCCTCGTCCAGTTCGAGGTGCCCGTGAAGGAGGGCGAGGCGGTCCTCGGCGACCTCCGCGCCCTGGGCGAGGTGATGAACCTTCGCGTGATCGAGAATCCCGATTCGGCCAACGTGACGAAGTCGAAGAAGGGCTTCAACGTGAATCTCCTGGCGATGGCGCACGTCGTGGCCCGCGAGACCTCCACGATCCGGTTCGCGGCGCGCGACGTGGCGGAGACGTACCGCCGGCTCCAGGCGCTCGTCCTCGAGAAGAAGGGCCGGATCCTGGACGCCCAGCTCAACGAGCAGAGCAAGGACAACGTTTCGGCGTCGCTGGACTTCGAACTGCCGCGCGGCGATCGGACCGCCCTGGACGAAGCGCTCAAGGCGGCGGGTATGGTCCTTTCGCAGACCGTCCAGCGCGCGCAGGACGACGGACGTGTCGTCGACAGCAAGATCCGCGTCAGCCTGTCGCTTCAGACGATCGCCTCGATCGGGCCGCGGCGGATTGTGAAGCTCGGCGTCGAGGTCTCAAACGTCGACCGTACGGCGGAGCAGATCACCGCCCTCGTCACGGCCAACGGCGTCGGCACCCTGGTGGACAGCCAGAATTCACGGGACCCGAGCGGCCGCGAGATCTCCCTCCTCATCTACGAGGCGCCCCTGGCGGCTTCGGCCGGATTCGTCGAGGCGATCCGCAAGGCGGGCACCGTGCGCGTGGAGGAGACGAAGCGGAATCCCGCGGTTCCGGAAGGCGAACTCGCCACCGGTCGGATCGAACTCACGCTTTCCAACGCGGACCCGATCGTCGGCGGAGACGACGGATTCATGGCCCAGGTGAAATCCGGCCTCCGGAGCGTCATCGCCGCGGCCGGATTCAGCCTCAGGTTCATCCTCATCGGGGTGCTCATCGTGGTCCCGTGGGCCCTGGTGCTCTGGATCGGGGTGAAGCTCGTTCGCAGGTTACGTGCGAAGG
>DASXTT010000279.1:0-2466 GCA_036505255.1 Planctomycetota bacterium
TCGGCGTGGAGGGCGCTCATCCCCCTCGCGGCGGCCGCGCTCCTCGTCTGGGGTTTCAGCCGGATCTTCACCGTGGAGAACGGCCCTTCGCTGGTGGATCGATATGCGACCGCTGATGCCGGGGGCCGGGAGCAGATCGAGCGGGAAGCGGCCCGCCTGGGCCATGACGGCGTGGCGGCGTTGGTGACGGTCCTGATCGCCGACCCCGTTCCGGCGCGCCAGCGCATCGCGGCCAGGCTCCTGGGCTCGCGTATGAACGAACCTCCGGTCCGGCAACTTCTCGTGGAGCGCTCCAAGGAGGTGGCCCGGCAGGACGCCGCCGAGGTCGTCCTCGTGGACATCGGTTTCGAGCCCGGGGACGACGAGCTTGTGGCTCCCGCGCTGGAAATGGCCCGCAGCGAGCGCCTCTTTCCGGACGCCCTCCGGATCCTCAAGCGCCTCGATCGGGGAGCCCTGAACCGGAGCGGCCACGCGGAAATCGTGCGCCGGCTCCGTGAGATGCTCGCCTCGGACCTCCCCCGCGAGCGCGAGGCCGGATTCCGGATCGCCCGCGAACTGGAGATTCTTCTCGAAGATATCGTAGAATTTCTGGACGTCCCGGCGCTTGGGCCGCAGGCGCTCGAATTCCTGCGCCGCCGGACGGGACAGGATTTCGGGACGGACAAGGGCGCCTGGCGCGCCTGGTTCGCCCGCAAGTCGTGAGGGAAGTGACATGAAGCACGCCGCCATCCTGGCCGCGGTCCTCGTCCTCGGGCTCTCCGCAGCCGCCCGCGCCCAGGACGACGCCTCGAAGGCCCTGGAAGCGAAGATCCGCACGCTCCGTATCGAAGTCGACTTCAAGGACTTCTCCGTCGCCCAGGTCGCCGACTTCATCCGCGAGGTGGCCGACATCAACATCGTGATCGACCCCGGGGCCGAGGCGCTCAAACCCGCCCTCACCATGAAGGTCAAAGGCGTCACCATCCGGAGCATCCTCAACCTGCTTCTCAAGCCTCACAAGATCGGATTCATTGTCGAGGATGGAGTGCTCCGGATTCTTCCCGAGTCCAAGCTGAAGGCGAAGGTGGAGCTCGTCATCATCGACGTTCGGGACCTTCTCCATCCGATCCGCGATTTCCCCGGCGTGGAGATCACGCTCGTGGACACGGGGGGAGCGGCCTTCGCTCCGACCGACGCCGACACGACGCCCGCGGAATTCCCGATCATCGACCTGGTCAAGGCCCACACCGGCGGGAAGACCTGGGAGGAGAACGAGCGGGCCTCGATCAATCTCCAGAACGGCCTGCTCTTTGTCCGCCAGACGACGGAGGTGATCGCCCAGATCCGGAAGGTCGTGGCCTACCTGCGCCAGTACAAGTAGGGCGAGGGGGCTCCAGCTTCCAGCTCCCGGCTGCCCGTTTCCCGCTCCAGAAGTTTCGAGCTTCAAGCCCGAAAGAATGACCGAGGAGGAGACGGGCCCGTTCCCGACCGGACAGGTCAGTTGTTCAGGGAGTAGATCAGGGCCACGCCGAGAAGGCAGCCGCCGACGAACATGATGGTGCCGAGAATCATCGCCTCGGAGCCCGCCTCGGGACCCACGCAGCCGTAGGCCGGGAGCGCCAGGAGCGCCGCGGCGGCCCACCGGTGAAGCACGGACCCGCGTCGTGTCCGTTTCAAGGCCGGATCACCCCTTCTCCATGACGCGGATCACTTCGTCCGCGTACTCGCTCGTGCCCGCCGTGCCGCCGAGGTCGTAGGTCACCCGCTTCCCCTCGGCGACGACCTTCCGGACGGCCTTGGCGACGCGGTCCGCCGCGCGGCCCTCGTTCAGGTGTTCGAGCATCAGGACGGCCGAGAGGATCACGGCCGTGGGATTGACCTTGTTCTGGCCCTTGTATTTCGGCGCGGAGCCGTGGATCGCCTCGAAGACGGCGATGTCCTTCCCGTAGTTGGCTCCCGGCGCCACGCCGAGCCCGCCGATGAGCCCCGCGCAAAGGTCGCTGATGATGTCCCCGTACAGGTTGGGGCAGAGAAGGACGTCGTACAGCTCCGGCTTCTGGACGAGCTGCATGCACATGTTGTCGACGATCCGGTCCTCGCACTGGATCTGCGGATAGTTCTTCGCCACCTCCCGGCACACCTGCAGGAAGAGCCCGTCCGTGCACTTCATGATGTTCGCCTTGTGGACGATCGTGACCTTCTGCCGGGCGTGCTTCGCGGCGTATTCGAAGGCGAAGTGGGCGATCCGCTCCGTGCCGAAGCGGGTGATGATCTTGATCGACTCCGCGGCGTCCTTCCCGACCATGTGCTCGATGCCCGCGTAGAGGTCCTCGGTGTTCTCGCGGACCACGACGAGGTCGACGTTCGGGATCGGCGTCTTCACCCCCTCCATGTACAGGCAGGGGCGCAGGTTGGCGTAGAGGTCGAACTCCTTCCGGATCGCGACGTTCACGCTCCGGAAGCCGCTCCCCACGGGCGTGGTGATCG
>DASXTT010000280.1:0-12001 GCA_036505255.1 Planctomycetota bacterium
GACCGCTACGCGCGGCCCGCGTTCGTGCTCGCCATCGACGGCGACATCGCGAAAGGCTCGGGCCGGTCGATCGAGGGGTTCGGGCTCCACGAGGCGATCGAGGCGGCGCGGGACCTCCTCGTGAGCGGGGGAGGGCACGCGCGGGCGGCCGGAGCGGGCGTCCGGCGCGACAAGCTGGAAGAGTTCCGGATCCGGATCAACGAACACGCGGTGAAGACCGGGTGCGGGGAACTTCCCGAGCCCGCGCTGCTCGTGGACGAGGAGGTGCGGCTCGGCGACGTGACCAAGGGCCTCGTCAAGGAACTGCGGCGCCTCGAGCCCCACGGCGAGGGAAACCGTCCGCCCCGATTCGTCGCCTCCCACCTGCGCGTGGCGGGCCAGCCGCGCCTCATGGGAAAGCGCAACGACCACCTCTCCTTCCACGTGGCGGAGCCGGACGGCCCCGGAGTCCGCGCCGTCGGTTTCGGCCGCGCCGATTGGTTCGACGCCCTCGGCTCGGCGAACACGGTGTCGCTCGCCTTCCGTCCGGTGCTCAACGAATGGATGGGGCGGGAGAGCGTCGAGCTCCACGTCGACGACATGAAGTTCGTGTGACCCGGGCCGCCCTTTCGCGGAGACGACGCTATAATCCGCCGATCTGATCAAGGGAACATCATGAAAATCGGGTTGCTCACGGGCGGCGGCGACTGCCCCGGACTCAACGCCGTGATCCGCGCCGTGGTGAAGCGGGCCGAGCTGGGCGGGGACGAGGTCCTCGGCGTCCGCAACGGCTGGGCGGGGCTCATCAAGGGGAACGTGGAGCCCCTGACCTCATATTCCGTTATGGGCATATTGCCGAAGGGCGGCACCATCCTCGGCACCTCCCGCACCAACCCGTTCAAGTCGCAGGAGGGGGTCCAGAAGTGCCAGGATTTCTTCCGCAAGTACGGGTTCGACGGCTTGATCGCGGTGGGGGGCGAGGACACGCTCAGCGTGGCCGAGCAGTTCCACCGGCTGGGGATGCCCGTCGTGGGGGTCCCGAAGACGATCGACAACGACCTCGCGGGCACGGACTGCACGTTCGGCTTCGACACCGCGGTGAACGTCGTCATGGAGGCGATCGACCGGCTCCACTCGACGGCGGAATCGCACCACCGGATCATGGTGGTGGAGGTGATGGGCCGGGACAGCGGGTGGATCGCGACCGTCGCGGGGATCGCGGGGGGCGCGGACTACGTCATCGTCCCCGAGCGGCCCTACGACATCGCCGAAGTATGCGCCAACCTGCGCCGCCGGCACGAGCGCGGGCGCCAGTTCAGCATCGTCGTGGTCGCCGAGGGGGCGACCGCCAAGGGCGGGCGGCTCGTGGCGCAGGCGGGCGGCGTGGACGAGTTCGGCCACGCGCGCCTCGGCGGCGTGGGCCAGGTGATCGCCGACGAGATCGGGAAGGAGATGGGGGTCGAGACGCGGGTCACCATCCTGGGCCACGTCCAGCGCGGCGGCTCCCCGAGCGCGTTCGACCGGCTCCTGGGGACGCGGTTCGGCCTGGCCGCCGTGGAGCTGGTCCGCGAGCGGAAATTCGGCCGGATGGTCGCGCTCTCCGGCACGAAAATCGTCGACGTCCCGCTGCCGCCTCCGGGCCACCAGAAGCGGTACCTCGACATGGAGCTCTACGAGGACGCGGAAACTTTCTTTGGCTAGTTGTCGGACTTCAGACGTCAGACTTCAGGAAAAGGCCCACAGACGTCAGTTGCCGGAAGGCAGTAATCAGCGATCAGTTGTCAGGCGTCAGACTTCCAACCAAGAGACTTCATCAGTCCGGTCAGCATACGTTTAGTCTCCACCACGTGGCCGAGCAGGCGGGTGCTCGCCGCCGTGTCCAAGTAGCCGAGATTTCGGGACAATTCGATGGAGCACTCAACTTCGGCAGCGGATCCCATGGCATTTTGGAGGAACCTCAGGAAATCAGCGCCGCCCTTTCGACCGCACCCCTCGGATATGTTCAATGCGATCGAGACCACCGCTCTTCTCAATTGAGCCGCCAGGTTTCCATCGATGAAGCGGGGAAATTGAGTCGTGGCCGTGAAGACCAGGTTCGTCAGCTCCGAGGCTCGTTGCCACACGACCAGCTTATGGTAATCCTGCATTCCTTTCGGTGTGCCCGGACCGGAGCGATGGCCGCAGCCAACTGGTTGCTGATAACCGTTTTCAAACAACTCTTTCTGAAGTCTGAAGTCCGAAGTCTGAAGTCTGTCCCATTTGCCATATAGACTTTGACCCCCGTGAGTTCCGCTCGTAAGATAGCGCGCCTTTCAAGGAACCGACGGCCCCCATGGCCAATTACGACTACCGCGGCGCCATCCACTGCCACACCGACTACTCCGACGGGACCGGCTCCGTCGAGGAAGTCATGAAGGCCGCCAACGAGGCCGGCCTCGACTTCGTCATGATGACCGATCACGACACGATGAAGCCGCGGGACGACGGCCACGAGAAGTGGCACGGCAGCACGCTCCTCATCATCGGCACCGAGATCACCCCTCCGACCAACCACTACATCGTCTTCGGCGACGAGAAGCTCAAGAACGCCGACCGCATCAAGCTCATGAAGCCGCAGGAGGTGATCGACGAGATCGCCCGGCAGGGCTGGTTCGGTTTCATCGCGCATCCCGACCACGTCGGCACCCGGCGGTTCGAGATCCCCTCCTACCGGTGGGAGGACTGGAATGTCTCGGGCTACACCGGATTCGGCCTCTGGGACCTCATGACCGACTGGCAGTCCCAGCTCGACCGGGACGACGCGACGATGGAGGTCTACACCGATTTCGCGACGGCCCTGACGGGCCCGCGCAACGAGACGATCGCCCGCTGGGACGAGCTGTGCCGCAAGCACAAGGTCGTCGGGATCGGCGAGATCGACAACCACGCCCTGAAGAAGGAATACAACGGCCAGACCCTGACCGTCTTCCCCTACGAAGTGGCCTTCAAGACCATCACGAACCACGTCCTGCTCAAGGTGCCGCTCGACAAGGACGCCTCGAAGGCCAAGCGCCAGATCCTGGGCGCGGTCAAAAGCGGCAACCTCTACGTCTCGTTCGACTACTGGGACGATCCCACCGAGTTCACCTTCGAGATCGAGAACGGCGTGTCGACCGCCCTCATGGGCGAGGAGATCACGCTCGGGGCCGAGAGGACGGAGCTGGCGGTGACCCTCCCCGAAGAGGCGCTCATCAACGTCTTCCTCAACGGCGAGTCGATCCACGAGGAGGAGAACAACGAGGTGCTCCTCGACATCGGCGAGCCGGGGGTCTACCGCGTCGAGGCGATGCGGGACAACCTGACCTGGATCCTGTCGAATCCGATCTGGGTAAAAAAGTAGTACTCGGACTTCAGAAGTCAGACTTCAGAAGTTGTCTGATGGCTTCCTGAAGTCCGAAGTCTGAAGTCCGACAACTGGCCGGGCACCATTAACGCAACTCGCCCACCCACGACCGCCACTCCGTCTCGAAATCCGCCAGCGATTTCCGCGTGACCCGTTCCAGCGCCGCCTTTCCCGTCGGGTCGGCGTTCACCGTGGCGCGGAATTCGCGGTAGTAGCGTACGAGAAGGTCCTGCCGCTGGAGGTAGAAGCAGAAGTATCGGGCCGTCGCGTAATTGACGCCCCGCTCGTCGCCGTAAAACTCGTCCGTGTTCGTCTCCATGAGGGTCGCCAGGCGGACTTCTCGGCCCTCGCGGAACGCCCGCTTCAGGTCGCCGAGGCGCCAGTTGACCCGCGGGAGGATCCGCCCGTCGTCGCCGCGCACGGCGTGCTCGAAGAGGGAGGCGAACCCTTCGTTGAACCACGCCGGGACCCCGGGAAAATCCTCGCCGATCAGCGGATGGACCAGCTCGTGGGCCAGCGTCCCCGTGCCCGTGCCGAGATTCAGGACCATCTTGCGCTCCGCCGACATGTAGAAGCCGTAGGGGGTCGTCGGCGCGCGGCCGTACGCGCTCCGAACGTATTCCGCGTAGGTGGCGGGGTTCCGGAAGCAGAAGATGCGGATCGGCCGGGTGGGGCGGCGCGAGAAAAAGGTCGCGTAGAGATAGCCCGTCATCCGCCGGATGGTCTCCTCGGCCGCCTCCACCGCGGGCGGATCGCCGTTCGAGGCGAGGAAGAAGACTTCGTCGACGACGCGGGTTTCGAACTCCGGGCCCAGTTCGGCCCGGATCAGCTCCATCGCCCGGCGCGCCCCCTCCTCCCCGCGTTCCGCCTCCTTCATGTACTGGGGCGGGCGGGGGCCGGCGGAGCATCCGCCGAGGGCCGCCAGGAGGAGCGCGAGGAGCGGACGCATCTTCACATTGTAACGACGGCGGGAATCAAACAGCTCGCTTCTCGACGACCTTCTCGCGCACCGACTCCAGCACCTCGCGCCAACGGGGGTAGAGGACCCGGCGGGAGTAGATCCGCTCGGCGTGATCGCGCGCCGACGCGCCGATCGTCTCGCGAAGCTCGGGCTGGCTGATGAGCAGGTCGAGGTTGTCGGCCCACTCGTCGAGGTCCTGCGCGGGGAGCCCGCACCGTCCGGCGTCGAGCATGTCGCTGATGATGCCCCACGGCGAGGCCACCGAGGCGAGGCCGCACGACATGTACTGGAGCAGCTTGTAGCCGCACTTGCCGAGGCACCACTCGTCGTTGTCCAGGGGCATGAGGCCGATATCCGCGGTGCGCACCGCCTCGACCTCGACCTCCTCCGACCACGGAATGAATTCGACGGGGACTCCGAGGTCGGCCGGCGGCGGCCGGTCGCAGATGACCCGCAGCACGAGGCCGGGATGGCGCTTCTTCGTGGCCGCGAGGGCCGGGCCGATCGACGCGAGGTATTTGAGGTTGCTCGACGAGCCGGTCCACACAAGCAGAGTCCCGTCGCCGCCGGGCGCGCGCATCGCGTAGCGCTCCGTGTCGACGGGAGTGGGAAGGACCCACACCCGGTCCGTGTGGCTGATCGCCCACGTGCCCAGGATTTCGTTCCCCGCGATCACCGCCTCCGCCATCCCGAGCACCTTCGGGATCGGATTATTCTCGGCCGGGTAGTTGAGATACACCGCGTCGTCGAAATCGAAGACGATCGTCGGGTTGAGGCACCGCACGAACTGCTCCGGCTCGGGGCAGACGTACGGGATGAGCTCGCGCTCGATGTACACGATCTCGTGCGACGGCGCCTTCAGGGCGCTCCACAGCCGGGAGAGCACCTTGGCTCCGGTCAGGACGCCGTCCGCGAGGAAGCCCCCGGGCCACTCGCGGTGGCTCGCGAACTTGTCGGGCACGCAGGGCGCGAAGGTGGCGGTCCAGCCGTCGGCCCGGAGGAGATCGAGGTACTGCAGCACCCGGAATCGGCTCGAGGGAGCGTTCCGGCCCGAGGCCAGGAAGAGGACGGAACGTTCCTTCATCGGAGATGGACGCTCAGGATCTGGAGATCCGAGGGCGTGACCCCGGCGATCCGCGAGGCCTGTCCCAGCGAGGCGGGCCGGACGCGCACGAGCTTCTCGCGCGCCTCGGCGCGGAGGTGGCGAAGCCGGGAGAAATCGAATCCCTCAGGGATCATGCGGTCCTCCATCGCGCGGAAACGCTCGGCGTCCCGAACCTGTCGGCGGATGTAGCCCTCGTACTTCACCTCGACTTCCACCTGCTCCAGCACCTCCGGCGGCTCGTCGAGCCCCAGCGTCCCGATTCCGACCTCGGGACGGCGGAGGAGCTCCTCGAGCGAGTCGGGACCGCGGCGGGTCCGGCGGAGGCCGCGGCGCGTCTCGGCGATCCGTTCCTCCTTGGCGTCGAGGCGCCGCTTGGCGTCGTCGGGGATGAGCCCGAACCGGTGGCCGTGACCCATGAGCCGCCGATCCGCGTTGTCGGACCGGAGCAGCAGGCGGTACTCCGCGCGCGAGGTGAACATCCGGTAGGGCTCGCGGTGCTCGAGACGGATGAGATCGTCGATGAGGACTCCGATGTAGGCCTCGTCGCGTCGCAGGACGAAGGGGGGCCGGTCCTGGAGCTTCAGCGCCGCGTTGATCCCCGCGACGATTCCCTGTCCGGCCGCCTCCTCGTACCCCGAGGTCCCGTTGATCTGGCCCGCGAAGTAAAGTCCCTCGATCCGCCGCGTCTCGAGTGTCGCGCGGAGCTGATGGGGCGGGGCGTAGTCGTATTCGACGGCATAGCCGTACCGGAGGAAGCGGGCGTTCTCGAGGCCGGGGATCGTGCGCACGAACGCGTCCTGGACGTCGGGAGGAGTGCTCGTGGAGATCCCGTTCACGTAAATCTCTTCGACATCCGGCCCCTCGGGCTCGAGAAAGATCTGGTGGCGCTCCCGGTCCGGAAAGCGCATGACCTTGTCCTCGACGGAGGGGCAGTAGCGCGGGCCGACCGACCGGATCTGCCCGGAGTACATCGGCGCCCGGTGGATGTTCGCCCGGATGATCTCGTGGGTCCGCTCGTTCGTGAAGGTGATCCAGCAGACGACCTGGGGCCGCGTGAGGCGTTCCGTGAAGTGGGAGAAGGGGACGGGGTCGGGATCCCCCGGTTGGACCGCCACCTTCGAATAATCGATCGAACCCCGCGCCAGGCGCGGCGGCGTGCCCGTCTTGAGGCGGCCGATTTCGAATCCCAGGGCCCGCAGGCTGTCGCTCAGCCGGTCCGCCGAGGGCTCATGGATGCGCCCGCCCGTCCGCTTCACCTCGCCGCAGTGCTGTATCGCCTTGAGGAAGGTCCCGGTGGCGACCACGACGGCCCGCGCCTCGTAGAAGGCGCCGGAGCGGCCGATCACGCCGCGAATCCGGTCCCCCGCGACCTGGAAATCCTCGATCGTGTCCTCGACGACCATGACCCGCGGCGCGCGGACGAGGAGGTCGCGCATGTACGCCGCGTAGGCGTTCTTGTCGCACTGGGCGCGCGGCGAGCGCACGGCGGGGCCCTTGCGCGTGTTGAGCATCCGGAACTGGATCGCGGTCGCGTCGGTGGCCTTCCCCATCTCGCCCCCGAGCGCGTCGATTTCCCGGACCATCTGGCCCTTGGCGAGGCCCCCGATGGCGGGGTTGCACGACATGCGGCCGATCGACTCGACGCCCAGGGTGAGGACGCCCGTCTCGAGGCCCATGCGGGAGGCCGCGAGCGCCGCCTCGAGGCCGGCATGGCCGGCGCCGACGACCAGCACGTCAAAAAGGCGTTCAGCGTTCAGCATTCAGCGATCGGCGCAAGAAGCGGTCAGCGATCAGCGATCAGAACACGGAAGGGTCCCCAGAACGCTGAAAGCTGAATGCTGGATGCTATCATTTGCCGATGCCCGCTGTCACGGTGGTCGTCCCCACCCTCAACGAAGCCGGCAACATCGAGCCGCTTGTCTCCCGCCTCGCGGCCGCCTTCGGGCCGCGGGGAGACTGGGAAGTCCTCTTCGTCGACGACGACTCCCGGGACGGCACGGTCGCGGAAATCGAACGGCTCGCGACGCGCCATCCCGTGCGGGTGATCGTCCGCAAGGGGGAGCGCGGGCTCGCCACCGCGGTCCTGAAGGGCCTCGCCTCCACGGACGCCCCGAGCGCCGTGGTGATGGACGCCGACCTGAGCCATCCTCCGGAGGTCGTTCCGAAGCTCGCCGAGGCCATCGCCGACGGCGCCGACGTGGCCATCGGGAGCCGGTACGTCCCCGGCGGGGGGACCGAGGGGTGGTCGCCGGTGCGACGGTTTCTTTCGCGCGGCGCGACCTTCCTGGCGCGCGGCCTCACGGGCGCCCGCGATCCGATGGCGGGCTTCTTCGCCCTGCGCCGGTCGCTTCTCAATGGAGCGGAGCTGAAGGTCCGCGGGTACAAGATCCTCCTCGAGATCCTGGCCCGCACACGTCCGGCTCGCGTCGTCGAAATCCCGATCTCGTTCGCCCCTCGTCATGCCGGCGAAAGCAAGGTGGCCCTGGGGACGACGGTCGACTACCTGAAGCAGCTCGCGCGGCTCTACGCGGTCCGTCCGGCGGCGCAAGTGGTGGCGTTCATCGGAGTCCTCTTCGTCCTCAAGGTGATCGTCGCCCAGATGACGGAGCTCGATTCCATCGAGGCCTATCACTGGCTGTACGCGCAGCACCCCGCGCTGGGCTACTACGACCACCCCGGGATGATCGGTTGGATGGTCTGGCTCTCGACGGCGATTTTCGGCGATTCGGCCCTCGGCGTCCGGATGGTCACGCTCGTGACGAGCGGCCTCGCGATCTGGCTTACTTTCCTCGCCGGGCGCCGCTTATATGGGGAGAAGGCGGGCCTGCTGGCCGCCCTCCTTTTCGGGATCACGTTCGGGACGCTCAAATTCGCGTCGATGGCGACTCCCGACGCGCCGCTCCTCCTCTTCTGGATGGCGACTCTATGGGCGCTGGCGCACGCGCTGTCGGAAAGCCGTCCCGCGTGGTGGTACGCGGCGGGCGCGTTTCTAGGTCTCGCGATGCTCTCGAAATACACGGCGGTATTCCTGCCGGTCGGTCTCCTGCTCTTCCTCATCTTCAGCCCGGAGCACAGGGGGTGGCTGAAGCGGAAGGAACCCTATCTGGCCTCTCTGCTGGCATTGATCGTCTTCTCCCCGACGATCGTGTGGAACGCCCGGCACGAGTGGCAGTCCTTCCTCTACCAGGGGGTCGGGAGGATCGACGACCCGGAGGATTTCGAGTTCGATCGCATCCGGCTCTTCGTCGGCCGCCAGCTCTCGCTCCTGACCCCGTTCGTCGCGCTCTGGGCGTGGGGCTCGGGACTCCGGGTCATCGCCCGGTGGCGGCGGGAACCCTGGACCGACCGATTCGTGGCCGCCGTGGCGATGCTCGTCATGGTGGCTTTCGCGGGCCTCACGGTGACCCGGTCCGTGCGGGGCCACTGGACGATTCCCGGGATTGCGACGTCTCTCCTGCTCACGGCGGCCGTGGTCGTGCGCGGCGGGCGGTGGGGGAAGTGGCTCATCGGCGGGACCGTGGCGGCCTCCATCGTGGTGGCCATCGGCTTGACGGCGTTCATAGTGGTGAAATCCCCGCCGGGCCGCGACGCGTGGCGGCGGCTTTCCGAGGAGGTGGCCCGGCTGAAACCGGAGTTTGTCGTCACCCAGGATTATCACCACGCCGGACACATGGCGTTGCATCTGAAACCGATGCAGGCGGTCGATTTCACGGCGATCGGGATCGGGGGCAAGTCTTTCCCCCACTGGTGGCGCCCCGCGGATCACGTCGGGACCGACGCGGTGATCGTCTACCCGAAAGGGAAATATCCGGAGGCGCTGGACCTCGTGCGGAAGTGCTTCGCGCAGGTCGAGGAGCCCGTGTCGGTGACCGTGACGCGGTTGGGAGGGGGCAAGGAGACCTTCCTGCTCGTCAGGGCGCGGTCGTACCGCCCGCCGGATGGCGAGGCGCGACGCTAGCCCAGCGGCCCTCCATCAGGTCGCGCATCACGGCGGGGAGTTCGGCGATCGGCACGCGGATCTGCTGCATCGTGTCGCGGTCGCGGACCGTGACCTTCCGGTCGGCCGCTTCGTTCTTCTCCGGATCGCCGACCGTTTTCACGTCGACCGTGACGCAGAAGGGCGTGCCCACCTCGTCCTGGCGGCGGTAGAGCTTGCCGATCGCCGCCGTGTCGTCATAGACGCTGACCCATGTTTTCCGCAGCTCGTCGCAGATCGCCCGCGCCGTCTTCACGATCTCCTCCCGCTTCTTGAGCAGGGGAAGGACGGCGATCTTGGTCGGGGCGAGCTCGGGATGGAGCCGGAGGACGACGCGCTTCTCGCCCTTCACCTCCTCCTCGTGATACGCGTCGATGAGGAAGGCGAGCATGGCGCGGTCGGCTCCCGCGGCGGGCTCGATGGTGTAGGGCGTGATGTGCTCCTTCGTCTCCTCGTCGAAGTACGTGAGCTGCTTGCCGCTGAACTTCGAGTGCTGCTTCAGGTCGTAGTCGGTGCGGTTGGCGATTCCCTCGAGCTCGCTCCAGCCCATCGGGAAGTTGTACTCGACGTCGACGCACCGCTTGGCGTAGTGGGCGAGCTCGCCCTTCCCGTGCTCGCGGAGCCGGAGGTTCTCCTTCCGGATGCCGTACTTCAGGTACCAGGCGTGGCGGGCGTCGATCCATTCCTGGTGGAGCTTCTCGTCGTCGCCCGGGCGGCAGAAGTACTCGATCTCCATCTGCTCGAACTCGCGCGTCCGGAAGGTGAAGTTGCCCGGGGTGATCTCGTTGCGGAAGCTCTTGCCGACCTGCGCGACGCCGAAGGGCAGTTTCTTCCGCGTGGACTGAAGGATGTTGTCGAAGTTCACGAAGATGCCCTGGGCCGTTTCGGGTCGGAGGAAGACGGTGATGCCCGTCGCTTCGACGGGGCCGAGCGTGGTCTTCAGCATCAGATTGGCGGGCTTCGGTTTGGAGAGAGTCCCACCACAACTAGGACAGCGGAAATCGAATAGCCCCTCTTTCCCTGAAACTAGATTGAGGTACTGACTCATCAGCTCAGGTTTGGATGGGTCCTTAACGCCCGGCAAATTCGGCGCGAGTGCTTTTCCGTCATTCAATGCCCAATTCGTAAGGGCCTTCACGGGGTCCTTTTGGCCTGCTGGCCCTTCAAGCAACTTCTTGATTGAAAGCAACCACTTACTTTTTTGAATGGCCCCAATGATGGTGTCCTTGTCCAAAGCCTCCGCTTTTGGATCCGGTGAGATTTGGTCAAATCTGTAATACCGTCCACAGTCCTTGCACCCCGTGAACGGATCGGCGAAGTTCGCGGCGTGGCCGCTCGCCTCCCAGACCTTGGGGTGCATCGTGATGGCGGCGTCGAGCCCCACCATGTCGTCGCGGCGGTGGACGTTGTCGCGCCACCACAGGTTCTTGACGTTCCGCTTCATCTCCACGCCGAGCGGGCCGTAATCCCACGCCGAGCCGAGCCCGCCGTAGATCTCGCTCGACTGGAAGATGAACCCTCTCCGTTTGCAGAGAGAGACAATGATGTCGAGATCGACCATGAGGTGAAGAAGGTAGCAACCCCGGGACGTTTCAGCAACTTGTCGTCTTTTCTTGGCACCGGGTGTCAGAAAAACACGACACCCTACGTCACGCGATTCAGGCCCCGGCGCGCGCCCTCGTGCTTCGGGTCGAGCTTGAGCGCCTCGCGGAACTGCGCGGCGGCCTTGTCGCGCTTGTCGAGCGCCTCGTAAGCGCAGCCGAGGTTGTAGTGGGCGGCGACCGATTCCGGATCGGCCGCGATGGCCTTTTCGAGGGCTTCGGCGGCGGCTTTCGCGTCCTTTTTCGCCAGGAGCGCCGCGCCCAGGTTGGTCCACGCCGGCTCCATCCACGGCTCCACCTGCGCGGCCTTCCTCAGCGCCTCGATCGCGGGGTCGTACTTCCCCTGCTGCAGGAGCGTCGCGCCGTAGTTGTAGAAGTGAGACGCGTCCTCGGGATCGAGCTCCATCGCGCGGCGGAACGCGGCCTCGGCGCCCGGGTAGTCGCGCTTCCGCATCAGGGCCGTGCCCACCGTGGCGTGGATCTCCGGGTAGTCCGGCATGATCACCGCGCACTCCCGGAACTTCTCCGCCGCTTCCGCGTACTTCTGCGCCCGGTAGAGGCCCTCGGCCTCGCCGTAGAGGCGGTCGTAGTTTTTCCTGGCCTCGAGGGGAACCTCCGGCTCCGCGTAGATGCGGAGCGACCGGAACATCGCCTCGACCGTCCGCGCAAAACGGTCGTAGAACGCGGCGGTGCAGGCCCATCCGAGCAGGTAAAGGCGGTCGTCGCGCCCGACGGCCATCCACATCGACTTCATGGGAATGCCCCCGTCGGTGAAGGTGACCTCGAGGAACTGCGCGGTCCGCCCGCGAACGCTCGTCAGCTCGTCGGTCGTGAAGGCGGCGTCGGGAAGCGCCTTCCGGAAGGAACTCCGCCACTCCGCCATGAAGGCGCCGAATTCCTTGACGGGCTTCTGCACGTGGAGATCGACGCGCGGAATGTAGGCCTCGAGCTTGGGCGCGTAGAAGCTGGCGTGCGCCTGGCCCTGGTTCTTCCCCCG
>DASXTT010000281.1:0-12819 GCA_036505255.1 Planctomycetota bacterium
CCGAGGCCCCGTCCGTGGGCCCCGCCGATGCCGGTCGACCCACGATGACCTGCGCCGGGCGCAGGACCCGGTCGTGGATCATGAACCCCCGGCGGACCTCCTCCAGGACGACGCTCTCCGACGTCCCCGGCGGCCCTTCCACTGTGTCCACGGCCTCGTGGAAGGCGGGATCGAATTTCTTTCCCGCGGTTTCCATGGGACGGACGCCCGATTTCGCCAGCACGCGGAGCATCTCGCGTTCGATGATCCGGATCCCTTCCACCAGCGCGGCCGCGTCCGCTTCCTTCGACGCTCCCAGCAGCCGGCACATGGAATCCGCGATGGGCAGCAGCTCGAGGATGAGCGACTGGGCCGCGACCCGGGAGAACTCCTCGCGCTCGCGGCGCGCCCGGGCCTGGTAATTCACGAATTCGGCCTGGACCCGCTTCGCGAGATCCAGGTACTCGGCGGCCCGGGCCTCGGCGGACTGGAGCGCCTCCCATTCCGACCGGGACAGCGTCACCGAGTCGGCGGCCTCCGGCATCGCCGGATTCTGCCCGTCGGGGTCCTTCTCTTTTTCCTTTTCGTCGGCCATGGTCGTATCCATGAATCCAGGGCGGGTTATCCGCCGAACCACTTGTCAAAAAACCCCTTCTTCGACATGTTCTCCTGCTCGATCTTTCCGAACTCCTGGAGGAGCTCCTCCTGGCGCTTGGTGAGCTTCGTCGGCACATGGATGGTGACGCGCACGTACAGGTCGCCCCGGCCCCGGCCGTCGACCCGAGGCAGACCTTCGCCCCGAATCCGGAATATCTGGCCGGGGGACGTCCCGCGGGGAATGCGCAGCTTCGCGCGCCCCTCGACGGTCGGAACTTCGATTTCCGCCCCCAGCGCGGCCTGGGCGAACGTGATCGGCACTTCGCAATGGAGATTCGCCCCATCGCGCTTGAAGAACGGATGCTCGTGGACGTAGACGTCCACGTACAGGTCCCCCGGGGGGCCGCCGTCGCGGGAGGGCTCGCCTTGCCCCGCCAGGCGCATCCGGGTGGCGTCCTCGATGCCCGCGGGGATCTTGACCGTGATTTCCCGCTTCACCCGCTGGGTGCCCCGGCCCTTGCACGTCGGGCAGGGGTGGGTGATGCGCTTGCCCCGGCCTTCGCACGCCGGGCAGGTCCGCTGGACGCTGAAGAATCCCGCGTTCTGCATCACGACCCCGCGGCCGCCGCAGGTGCGGCACGTTTCGGGTTCGTGGCCAGGCGCGGAACCCGACCCCGAGCAGGCCGTGCAGAGTTCCTCGCGCCAGAGATCTATCTTCTTCTCGGCTCCCCGGGCCGCCTCGAGGAAATCGATCTGGACCTCCACGCGGAGGCTCGTGCCCTTGTGGGGACCCCGGCGCCCCTTCCCCATGCCGAAGACGTCGCCGAAGACGGACTCCCCCCCGCCGAAAATGTCCCCGAAGGACTGGAAGATGTCCTCGAAGGAGGAGCCCTCGAAATCGCGGGTGGCGTACCCCTTCAGGCCCTCGTGTCCGAAGCGGTCGTACTGCTTCCGCTTCTCGTCGTCGGAGAGGACGTCGTAGGCATGGGAGATCTTCTTGAACGTCTGCTCGGCTTCCTTGTTGCCGGGATTGCGGTCGGGGTGATACTTGAGCGCGAGCGTGCGGAACGCCTTGCGGATCTCCTCCGCCGTCGCGGCGCGCGGGACGCCGAGGATCTCGTAGTAATCCTGTTTGTCGTCCATCACCTTCATGGCCGGTTGTCAGACTTCAGACTTCCGACTTCAGTCCGCGAATTCCCCCCGAATCCCCGAATTTTGATCCCGGTTTCTTCGCTGAAAACTGACATCTGACATCCTCGGCCTGAAGTCTGAAGTCTGATGTCTGAAGTCTGAAGTCTGTCCCTCTAGTGAACGGCTCCAGCAACGGCCTTGTTCTTATCCTTGAGTTCCACGATCACGGTGCCGGACGTCAGGAGCATCGAAGCCGCGCTCGCGGCGTTCTGGAGCGCGCACCGGACCACCTTCGTCGGATCGACGAGGCCGGTCTTGAAGGCGTCGACGAACTCGCCCCGGACCGCGTCGAAGACCTGCGTCGCCGGGCGCAGGAGCGTGTCGGCCGACGTCACCGAGGGGTCGAAGCCCGCGTTCCGGGCGATGTTCTCCACGGGAGCCCGGAGCGCGTTCACGACGACTTTCGCGCCGGTTGCCTCGTCGCCCTCCAGCTTCAGTTTCTCCACGGCCGCCGCCGCCCTGAGAAGCGCCGCGCCGCCGCCGGGGACGATCCCCTCCTCGGCCGCCGCGCGCACGGCGTGGACGGCGTCCTCCACGCGGTACTTCCGCTCCTTGACCTCCGACTCCGTCGCGCCGCCGACCTTGAGGATCGCCACTCCGCCCTGGAGCTTCGCGAGCCGCTCCTCGAGCTTCTCGCGGTCGTAATCGCTCGTGCTCTTCTTGATCGCCGCGCGGAGCTCCTCGATCCGGGCCTCGACCGCCTTCCGGTCCCCCGCGCCGCCGACGATCGTGGTCTTCTCCTTCTCGACCTTGACCTGCTTCGCGCGGCCGAGCTGGGCCAGCTTGACCTTCTCGAGCTTCACGCCCATCTCCTCGGAGACGACCGTGGCCCCGGTCAGGATCGCGAGGTCCTGGAGGATCGCCTTCCGGCGGTCGCCGAACGCGGGCGCCTTGACCGCCACGGCCCGGAGCACGCCCCGAAGCCTGTTGATCACGAGCGCCGCGAGGGCCTCGCCCTCCACCTCTTCCGCGATGATGACGATCGGCCGCCCGGCCTGCGCCGCCTGCTCGAGGATCGGGACGATCTCGGCCACGCTGGAGATCTTGCGGTCGCAGATCAGGAGGAGCGCGTCCTGGTACTCGGCCGTGAGCGACTCCGCCTTGTTGATGAAGTACGGCGAGATGTACCCCTTGTCGAACTGGAGCCCGTCGACGAATTCGATCTCGGTCTCGAAGGTCTTTCCCTCCTCCACCGTGATCACCCCTTCGCGGCCCACTTTGTCGATGGCGTCCGCGACGAGCTTCGCCACCGGCTCGTCGAAATGGGAGCTGACGCGGGCCACGTCGAGGTAGCCGTCGCGGCCCTCGACCGGGCGGCTCATCTTCTTCACCTCGGCGAGGACCGCCTCGACCGCGAGGTCGATCCCTCTCTTCAGGGCGGTGGGGTTGGCTCCGGCGGTGAGATTGCGCAGGCCCTCGGCGTAAATCTCCTCGGTCAGCACCACGGCCGTGCTTGTGCCGTCGCCGGCGGCCTCGCTCGTCTTGTCCGCGGCGGCGTTCGCGAGCTTGGCCCCGACGTTCTCCATCGGATCGGGAAGCTCGACCTCCTTGGACACGGTCACGCCGTCCCTCGTCGCCTGGGGGCGCCCGCCCTTGCGGTCCATCAGGACGTTGCGGCCGCTCGGCCCGAGGGTCACCTTGACCGCGCGGGAGAGGGAGCGGATGCCCGCGAGCATCTTGCGCCGCGCCTCGTCGTCGTACATCAGCTGCTTGGCCATGGTATTGGGCTCCTTGTGCGCATCACGCATCACGCATGACGCATCACGGGTTCCTCAAACAGATTCGCGGCATCACGCCGTAATGTGTGATGGGTCATGCGTCATGCGGTTCTTACTCGATCACCGCGAGGATTTCGCTCTCCTGGACGATCCGGTACTCCTTGCCCCCGAGCTTGATCTCGTTGCCGCCGTACTTGCCGTACAGGACCCGGTCGCCCACTTTCACGGCGAGGGGGATCACGCGGCCGTTGCCCAGGACGCGGCCCGATCCGACCGCCACGACCTCGCCCTTCGTCGGCTTCTCTTTCGCCGTGTCGGGCAGGATGATGCCGCCGGACGTCTTGTCCGACTCCTCGAGGGGGACGACGACCACATGGTCGGCCAAGGGTCTCAGTTTCATAGATTCCTCGCGCTTATTTCATCCGCCATCCAAAATCCGCCATCCGGAATCCACAATCCGGTCAGGTCACATCATCGGGGCGCCCGCGGCGCCGACCGCTCTCTGCCCCTCCTCGTCGGGGATCTCGCTCACCAGGGCCTCCGCGGTGATCAGCTCGCTGGCGACGCTCGCCGCGTTCGCCAGGGCCGTCGCCACGACTTTGGCGGGGTCGAGGACCCCCGAGGCCTTCAGGTCCCCGAACTCGAGCGTCTCCGCGTTGAAGCCGAACGCGCCCGTCCCCTCCCGCACGCTCCGCACGGCAAGCGAGGGGTTGTGGCCCGCGTTGAGGACGATCTGCCGCAGGGGCGCCTCGAGGGCCCGCCGGACGACGTCGCGGGCGAACTGCGCGTCCCCTTCGAGCTTGAGTCCGTCGAGGGCCGTCGCCGCGCGCAGGAGCGCCACACCGCCGCCGGGAACCACGCCCTCCTCGAGCGCGGCCCGCGCCGAGTGGAGCGCGTCCTCGACCCGGCGCTTCCGCTCCTTCAGCTCCGTCTCGGTCGCGGCGCCGACGTCGATGCGCGCCACGCCGCCGGAAAGCTTCGAGAGCCGCTCCTGCAGCTTCTCCTTGTCGTATTCCGAGTCGCTCTCCTCGTACTCGCGCCGGATCTGGGCGATGCGCGCCTTGAGGTCCGCCGAGGATCCCGCGCCCTCGAGGATCGTCGTCGTATCGGCGTCCACGATGACCTTCTTCGCGGTGCCGAGGTGGCTCAGCGGGATGCGCTCGAGGTCCTCGCCGAGGTCCTTGAAGACCGGCTTCGCGGCGGTGAGGATCCCGATGTCCTCGAGCATCGCCTTGCGCCGGTCGCCGTACCCGGGAGCCTTGACCGCGCAAACCTGGAGGACCCCGCGGAGCTTGTTGACGACGAGGGTGGCGAGCGCCTCGCCCTCCACATCCTCGGCGATGATGAGCAGCGACCGCTTGGACGCCGACACCTTCTCCAGCAGCGGGATGAGCTTCGCCACGCTGGAGAGCTTGTCTTCGTGGATCAGGATGAGGGGCCGCTCGAGGACGCACTCCGCCGAGCCCTTGGTGTTCACAAACTGGGGGGAGAGGTAGCCCCGGTCGAACTGCATGCCCTCAACGATCTTGATCTCGGTCTGGATCCCCTTGCCTTCCTCGACGGCGATCGCCCCGTCCTTGCCGACCTTGGCGAAGGCCTCGGCGAGCATCTCGCCGACCGCCCGGTCGCCGTTGGCCGCTACGGCCGCGATCTGGATGAGCCGCTCCCGATCGGTGGCTTTCACCGGCTCCGCCGATTCCTTGATCTTCGCGATGACGGCCTGGGCGGCTATCTGGATCCCGCGGCCGAGCGCCACGGCGCTCACGCCGGAGGTGACCGCCTTCAGGGCGCCCAGGAACAGGGCCTCCGCGAGGACGGTGGACGTGGTCGTGCCGTCGCCCGCGTCGTCGCTGGTCTTCTTGGCGGCTTCCTTGATGAGCTGGGCTCCCATGTTCTCGAAGGGGTCGCGCAGTTCGACCTCCTCGGCCACCGAGGCGCCGTCCTTGGTCACGCCGGGGGCCCCCCAGCTCTTTTCGATGACGACGGTGCGGCCGCGCGGCCCCAGCGTGGGCCGGACCGCGTTCGCGATTTTCTCGACGCCGCGGCGGATGGCCCGTCGGGCCTCGTGGTCGAAGAGGATCTGTTTGGGCATGCCCGACCTCCCGTTGGTAGTCGACGCGGACCCGGACTTCGGGACACAAGAGGAATCGCAACCGGCGTGCCAGAGGACCGCCGACTGGGCCAGTACAATATGTTGAAAGGGAAGGCTTTGCAATCCCAAACGCCAGGCTCAGGGCGGATTGTCAGAGTGGCAGACTGGGTGGCAGGTGGGGAGGCTGGCCTGGCTCCCAGCGCCCAGATTCCAGCATCCGGCTGGGCGGTGAGCTGGGAGCTGAAAGCAGGAGGCAGGAAGCGGGAAGCAGGGAACCGGAAGCTGTTTAGCGGCCTGCGATTTCGTCCCTGAACTTTTCAAAGGCGCCGAGGAGTCGCTCGTCGGTGATATAGAGGCCCGACTTGAGGAGTCGGCTGAATTCGGTGACCTTCTCCATCCGGATGTCCGGCAGGCCGAGCGTTTCGGCAACGAGCCGGCCCACCTGGGAGATTTCCGCGCGCGAAGCGGCGTCCTGGGGCGGATGGAGCGGGGGTTTCGAGACTTCGTGCGCCCGCTTCCCCTCGATCCTACCCGGCCCGTGAACGCCTTCCGTCCTGCCGATATCCATCGGACCCTCCTGAGGTTCCCCGCGCCTTCGCGCGGGCCTCGACCGGAAGCGTACGTGCCTTCATCCTATTCATCGGTCAACCGACCGATTTACTTTGGACGAATTGACCGTAACCCGGAAGTCGTGAGTCGTGAGTCTTGAGTCTGGAGTCGATGAGAAGACGTCGCGAGCCATGAGTCTCGAGCCTTGAGTCCGGACCTCCGAAAGAGTCCTGGTGACGCGGAGATGGTTGCGAAGCCTCACCAAAGCTCCGGTGTACCGTCGCGGGGACTCACGACGCTCGACTCTTGACTCAAGACTCCCCCTCCGGGGTGGCCTCTCGCTTGACGGTCCACAAACGTAGGACTAGTATCGGTCCCACGAGGAGAACGACATGCGCCTGATCTTCCCGGTCCTCCTGGCCCTGGCCGCGGCCGTCGCGGTCCCGCCGTCCGCCCGCGCGCAGGAATCAGACGAGGCGGTCAAGAAGCGCATCATGGATGGGGTCAAGAAACAGCTCGCGGCGGAGCGCAAGGCGATCCTCGAGCGGATGTCGAAAGTCATCGACGAGGAGCTCGGGGGCGGGGCCAAGCCCGATCCCGCGCCCGGCCCGAAGTCGCCGGACAAGTCGTTGCGCGACCTCGAGCGGAAGCTCCAGGCGCTCGACGACCAGCGCGCGGATGTCTTGCGCGACATTCGGGGCGTCAAGCGCGAGGCGGAGGATGCGTCGATCGCCAAGGAAACGGAGGATCTCCAGCGCGACATCCAGAAAGCCGTCCAGAACCGCGATCAGCAGGCGTTCACCGCCGTGCAGAAGGAGGTGGCCGACGAGTTCAAGACGTATTTCGACACGCACAACGAGGCCACGAACCTCCTGAAGAAGGACCGCGACCAGGCGCTCAAGAAATTCGACAAGTCGATCGCGGGCTTCAAGAGGCTCTATTACGCCTTGAGGGGGCAGCCGGTCATGAAGGGGACCGCCGTGCCGTCGGCCTACAACGTGGCCTGCGGGTACGCGCTCGCCGGCAACAACGAGCAGGCCCTCGACTGGCTCTGGATTTCGATCATGATCGGTTACGACGATTTCGACCACATCCGCCAGGACAGCGACCTGGACGGGCTCCGCAAGGAGCGCCGGTACCTGCAGCTGCTCTCGGACCGGTAGAGCCCGACACATCCCGCTTGCCGGTCGCGCCCCGGTTGCTATAATCTGCGCCTCACATCTTCGTCGGGGCGTGGCTCAGTCTGGCTAGAGCGCTTGCTTCGGGAGCAAGAGGTCGTGGGTTCAAATCCCGCCGCCCCGATTTCTTGACAGTCTCACCCCGGCGAGTCGTAATACCCGCGGGTCTCCACCTCGCGTCCTGTCGGGCCGCGCCCCGAAGGGAGGTGCCATGTCGGCCAAGGCGGGATTTATCCTCATCCTCGTGGACAACCTCGACGTCGAGGTCAATTTCTACCGGCGCGTCCTCGGGGTCCGCGAGCTCAAGACCTGGTCGGACGCCCACACCGAAAAGGCGGCCCTCTTCGACGCCGGGCCGATCCGCGTGATCCTCGCCCAGGAGCGGACGTCGTCGCCAATGCCCCACCGCCCGAAGGCGGTCAAGGGACGGGTGTGGCTGGGACTTCAAACGAGCACCGACCTCGGGGCGGCCCACCAGCAGACCGGCGTCGGCCGGTCGCCCGACCAGATCTCCGTCGTGCACGAGGCGCTCTGGGGGCGCGGCCGCTGTTTTTTCGCCGTCGACCCCGAGGGAAACCCGATCGTGGTGGGGGAGCAGGGGGTGGAAACGACGTCGCGCCCGCGGATCTGACGGCACAAAAAAATCCGCCCGGAATACCAGTGCGGGAGAGGAGGGAACTGCGTATTCCAGGCGGACAGCTGGGGTGGGGTTGTCGGTTGTCGTCCGGGGTCCCGGGGCGGATCCTCGAGCGGGCTCCGCCCCGCCTTCCCGGGGCTCGCCTCTCTCCTTGACGGGCGCCGCCGCGCAGCCCCGACTCATACTTTATATATTATAAACTACAATCTGTCAAGCCGAAACGGTCCCCGCCGGCGCCCCCGACTCCGCGCGGGCCGGATCGAACCGGTATCCCACGCCCCGCCGGGTCTCGAGGCACGCCCCCCACGCCCCCAGCTTCCTCCGTAGCGACGCCACGTGCGCGTCCACCGAGCGCTCCTCCGCCCCGGGAGGGAAGGCCGGACGGTGCGCCGCCAGGAGCTGCCGCCGCGTGTAGGCCCGGCCCGCCGGCGTCAGGAGCCACCGCAGGATGCGCCCCTCGCAGGGCGTCAATGGAGCCGGCGGCCGCGGCCGCACGAGCTCCGCGCGGTCCGCGTCGAACACCACCCCGCCCGCGGTCAGGTATCGGGTCGATCCGGGCGCGGCGCTCCACCCGAGCATCCCCGTGACGCGGGCCACGAACGCCGGCTCCTCCTCGGGGAGGAGCACGAAGTCCGACGCCCCGGCCTCGAGCGCCCGGGCGACGAGCGTCTCCTGGCCCTCCTCGGCGAGGAGCAGGATGGGCAGGCGCGACGTGGCGTACTCCCGCCGGAACTGTCGGACCAAACCCAGGGCATCCTCCGCGCCCAACCCCAGGCTTACGAGCGCGACCCCGGGGGCCCGATCGAGAACGCGGCGCGCGGCCTCGGCGGCCGATCGCGCGAGCACCGCCTCCACGCCGGCGTGATGAAAGCAGTGGCGGATGGCGCACAGGTTGACGCGGTCTGAATCGACGGCGAGAACGGTGGCGTGTGGCATGCTCCCCTCTCTCCTGCTCCGCCGGACGCCGCCCGCCGCCCTCTCCAAGGCGCGGGGCCGGCCCGAAGGTCCTTCCGGCGACATGCCGATTTTAACATGTAACCCGCCGAGATCAAGCCCGAATCGTCAGGCCGGGCCGCACGCGACCCGCGCGGGCTCCGCCTTCCAGGACTCGAAGCGGAAGGCTTCGGCGAATTTCGGGACGAGCCGGTCCGCCACCTCCCCCACCTCGACGCGCCGCCCCGTCTCCTCGGAAATGGAGGTCACCGCACCGCGAGGGACTCCGCACGGATTGATCCGCGCGAAGGGGGCGAGGTCGGCGTTCACGTTGAGCGCCGCGCCGTGCAGGCTCACCCCTCCCGCGACGCGCACGCCGAGCGAGGCGATCTTCCCCCGGCGCGTCCACACGCCCACGCAATCGTCGCGGAGCGACGGCGCGATCCCGTATTCCTTGAGCACCGCGGCGATCGCGCGCTCCAGGGCCCGGACGTGGTCCCGCACGCCGAGCCGCCGCTCGCGGAGGTTCAGGATCGGATAGGCCACGAGCTGGCCCGGCCCGTGGTACGTGACGTCGCCGCCCCGGTCGATCCGCTTCACCGGGATTTCTCCGGGCGCAAGGAGATTCGCGGCGTCGGCGTTTCGTCCAAGCGTGAATACAGGCGGATGCTCGAGGAGGAGGAGAACCGGCGGAGCGCCCGAGCGCACGGCGTCGGCCAGCTCGCGCTGGAACTCCCACGCCGCGTCAAAGTCGACGAGGCCCGCGCGGATGACCCGGCAGGCTCCCCAGGGTTTCATGGGAGCCCTACGCTACCGCCGGGGGCGGGGTGATTCAAGGTCGGACGTCGCCGGGAAGCGTGATCGAGCGGATCTCGCGCACTTCGACCTTCGAACGGATCTCCTCGATCACCTCGGGCGGGACGGGGTCGTCGACGGCGAGCATGATGATCGCCTGCTGGCCGCGGCCGCTCCGGCCCACCTCCATCCGCGCGATGTTGATGCGGTGGTCCCCCAGGATCGTGCCGAACCGGCCGACCATGCCCGGGACGTCGGGGTAGACCATGACGAGCATGTGCTTCGAGGGCCGCAGGTCGATGTCGAACGCGTCGACCTGCACGACGCGGGGCGATCCGCCCTCGAAGACGGTGCCCGCGACGGTGCGCGCGCCCTCCTCGGTCTCGACCCGGACCGTGACGAGGCTCTTGTAGTTGCGCGCGTCCTTGCGCTTGTTCTCGATGATCTGCACGCCGCGCTCCCGGGCGGTGAAGCGCGCGTTCACCTCGTTGACCTCGCTTCCGACCAGCGGCTGGAGCGCGCCCTTCACGGCGGCCTGCGTCATGGCGGAGATCTCGAACCCCGCGACCTGGCCCGAGAAGGTCACCTCGATCGTCCGCGGCTTTCCCCCCCGCAGCTGCACCGCGATGCTTCCGAGGTCCTCGGCGAGGTTCAGGTACGGCCGCATCGCGGGATCGGAGGCCCCCGTCAGGTTGACCGCGTTCCGAACGACGCCGTGTCGGAAGTAGTCGACGAACTGCTCCGCGATGTCCAGCGAGACCTTGAGCTGGGCCTCCTCCGTGGACGCGCCGAGGTGCGGCGTCAGCGTCACGGCGTCGAGGGCGAGCAGCGGGTGGTCCTTCGCGGGCGGCTCGGTCTCGAAGACGTCGAGGGCGGCCCCGGCGATCTCGCGGTGCTTCAGGGCCTCGGCGAGCGCCTTCTCGTCGACGACGCCCCCGCGCGAGCTGTTCACGAGGCGCGCCGACTTCTTCATCTTCCGGAATTCCGCGGCCCCGAAAAGCCCGCGGGTCTTCTCCGTGAGGGGGAGGTGGAGCGTGATGAAGTCCGCCTCCCCGAGGAGCCGGTCGAACTCGAGGAGCTCCACGCCGAGAACTTCCGCCCGCTCGCGGACGAGCAGGGGGTCGTACGCGACGACGCGCATCCCGAAGGCCCGGGCGTACCGGGCCACCTGGCTTCCGACCTTGCCGAGGCCGACGATGCCGATCGTCTTGCCCTCAAGCTCCACCCCGACGTTCGCGGAGCGTTCCCACTTCCCCGCCCGCATCGAGGCGTCCCCGCGGGCGACGTGGCGCGCGTTGGCGAGGAGGAGGGCGAAGGCGTGCTCGGCGGCCGAGGTGACGTTGCCGAGGGGCGCGTTCATGACGATCACCCCGCGGCGGCTCGCGGCCTCGACGTCGATGTTGTCGACCCCGATCCCCGCGCGCCCGATGAGTTTGAGCCTGGTCCCGGCCTCGATGATGTCCCGCGTGACCCGGACGGCGCTGCGGACGACGAGCCCCTCGTATCCGCCGATCGCGGCCTTGAGGTCGTCGGGCTTCATTTTCCCCCGGGAATCGACTTCGAGGCCCCCGGCGCGGAGCGCGCGGGCGCACTCCTCCGCCACGTCGTCGGCGATGAGGACGCGGGCCACGCTATTTCCCCGCGCGTTCGAGGTACTCGCCCGTCCGGGTGTCGACTCGGATGATCTCCCCCTCCGAGATGAACGGGGGGACCTGGACGACCGCGCCGGTCTCCAGCTTCGCGGTCTTGTAGACGTTGGTGACCGTCGCCCCCTTGAGCTGGGGCTCCGTCTGGACGACCTTCAGGTCGACCGCCGGAGGCAGCTCGATCTCCAGGGCGCTCCCGTCGAGGAAGTGGATCTTGACGGGGAGGTTCTCCTTCAGCCACTGCGCGTCCTCGCCCAGGATTTCCTTGTGGAGCTCGATCTGCTCGTAGTTTTCCAGGTTCATGAAGACGTAGTTCGCCCCGCTCTGGTAGAGGTACTCGAAGTCGTGGACCTCCGTGTGGACGAGTTCCAGCTTGTCCCCCGAGGAAAACCGCTGCTCCCTCGCCGAGCCCGTGTTCAGGTTGCGCATCTTGATCTGGATGATGGCGCGCCAGTTCCCGGGCGTGATGTGATCGACGTTGATCACGGTCCAGACCGCGTTGTCCCACCGGACGACGTGGCCCTTCCGGATCTCGGTCGCCTGGAGCTCAGTCATGGACGTAAACCTCACGTGTGAATCGGGGACGGGAATTCTAGCGTCTGGTGTGAGCTTGGACAAGACAGACATCTGACAGAAATCAGACTTCAGACCTCAGACATCAGGAGTTGTCAGGTTCGCCAGATTCCGCTGGGAACTGCAGATGTCTGATGTCGGATTTCTGACAACTAACCGCGTTCGGGTTCCTCGTACACCCACACGTGGTCCGCGTGGGTCCAGGCGGCCAGTTCCTCGGGCTTGAAGAAGATGGGGATTTCGCGGGCGGCCGACTCCTTCGAATCCGAAGCGTGGATCAGGTTGAACCCCTTGGAGGCGCCGTAATCGCCGCGGATCGTGCCGGGGGCCGCCTGGAAACCGAACGTGGCTCCCAGCAGCGTCCTCACGACGTCGATCGTGTACGTTCCTTCGAGGACCATGGCGACGACGGGCGAGGAGGTCACGAACCTCACGAGAGATTCGTGGAAGGGCTTCCCCTTGTGGACCGAGTACAGGTTTTCGGCCGCGGCCTGACTGACGCGCACGAGCTTGAGGCCCGCGACGCGGAGCCCCTTGTCCTCGAAGCGCTGAAGGATCCGGCCCACGAGGCGCCGCTGCACGCCGTCGGGCTTGATCATGCAAAACGTGCGTTCCATCGAGGGCGTACTGTAGGGAGAGTCACGCGGACTGTCAAGGCAAGCCCAGATGGCCGATTGCGGATTGCAAATCGGAACCCCGGGAGGCACGTACAATATTCATATGAAGGTCATGACAGTCGTGTTGGCGTTCCTGCTCTTCCAAGACCCCGCCCCGTGGCGACTGGTCTGCGTGCGCGACGGGAAGCTGTGGTCGGTGCGGGAGGATGGTTCGGACCGTCGCGAGGAATCGGGCGACGCGCCCGGGCGCGGCTTCTTGTCGCCGGACGGAAAGCGACGGGCGTACATCTCGACAGACGACGGAGACGCGGAGA
>DASXTT010000282.1:0-18433 GCA_036505255.1 Planctomycetota bacterium
CTCATCCTCGAAATCGACAAGAGCGACGGGCTGGTCAGCGGCGGCACCACCGTCGTCCCCGTGCGCCGCCAGGCCATCGAGAAGCCCTCGAAACCCCCCAGATCCCGGTAGCGATTCATGCGGTGGACCCTCCTCTTTCTCTCCGCGCTCCTCGTCCAGGATCCCAAGCCCGCGGACTTCCTGACCCTGAAGGAAGGCGCGGTGTGGACCTACGTCACCGGCGGCTCCGAGGGGAAGGTGAAGGTCACGGGGCGGGAGAAAATCGGCGAAGTCGAGACGTTCATCCTCACCACCGAAATCGACGGGACCGCGACGGAGAAGGAGTATGTGGCCGTCGATGCGACGGGGATCCGCATGCTCCGCCAGGCCTCGGGCGATCGCCTCACCGACTACGCCCAGCCCTTCGTGCGTCTGAAACTCCCCCCGGTGAAGGGCGACAAGTGGGAGTGGAAGGGCGAGATCGGCAAGGAGAAGGCGACGGCGTCCTTCACGAACGAGGGGGAAGAGGAGGTCAAGGTGCCGGCGGGGACCTACAAGGCGTGGAAGGTCACCGTGACGATCGAGCAGGGCGCGGCCAAACAGACGGGCACGAACTGGTTCGCCCCGGGCGTCGGGATCGTCCGCCAGCAGGCCAGGTTCGAATCGGAAGGCCGGAAGCACGAAAGCGTCATCGAGCTGAAATCGTTCGAGCCCGGCAAATGACGCGCCGATCGCCCGCGCTCCTGGTTTTGGTCCTCGCCTCCTGCGCCGCGCCCCGTCCCCTCCCGTTCCGCGTCGATCCCGCCGACCTGCAGCCCCTCGAACCCGGCATGGAATGGGTCTACTCGGCCGGCGGGAATGAGACCCAGGTCCGGCGCGTGGGAGATGCCGTGCACATGGGACGTTTCGAGTGCCGGATCGTCGAGGCCCGCACGGGTGACGCGGTCGAAGCGTTCTGGATGCGGTCCGAAAGGGACGGACTGAAGGTCTACCGCATGTCCGAGGGCGGAAGAACTTTCGATTTCGACGATCCGATGATCCTTATCCGGTATCCCGCGTCGCCTGGGGTCCGGTGGAAATTCGAGGAGCGCCACGGCCCGATCTCGCTGGAGGTCGAGGGCGTTTACGAGTCGGACGAGGAAATGCCCGTGGGGAAGGGGCGCCGCCGCTGCGCCCGCATCCGGCTCCTGAAAACGGTCCAGGGGCGGCCGGTGCTCGACCAGACCTCCTGGTACGCGCCCGGCGTGGGGCTCGTGAAGACCGTCGCCGCGTGGACCGAAGACGGCCGAGAGATGAAACGCACCCTTGAGTTGAGATCCTGCAATATCCTTGTCGAGTGAACGGCGAAGTCCGGAGTCGGGAGTCCTGGGTCGTGAGTCACCCCGACTCTGAACTTTGCACCTCAGCACTTCGCCTTGGTGGCCGAGTATAATCAAGTGCCCATGAAGTACGCCGTACTGCCTGCCCTCGTCCTGCTCGCCTCGTGCGGGAGGGCCCCCGGCCCCAACGTCTCGGATCTCGCGCGAGCGTCGGCCCACCGGCACTCGGCCGAGGCCATGCAGGTGCTCGACCTGGTCGGGCAGCGGATCGAGGAGTTCTTTTCCAGGCGGCGGGAGGGGGTCGAGGCCTTCTCCAACGAGCTCTTCAGCTTCCGCGGGAAGTGGCGGGCGCTTTTCTGGAGCCGGGAGGATTTCGAGCGCCACGTCCGCCGGCGCTTCGAGGCCACGCTATTCCGTCCCGAGGATTTCGACCGCGAGGTCGTGGCGGCGGTCCGCGAGGACCTGGCCTTCGCGATCGACGCCAGCGAGGCGGGCCTCGCGTCGGACCTCAGCCGGTGGGTGCGGACCTCGCGGAAGGGGGGGCTCGCGGCCGACCTGCGGCCCGAGCTCTCGAAGCTCGTCGCGAGCCGCGTCCTCGAGGATCTCGGCTTGAACCTCGTCTCGATCGTCGGCTCCGAGGCGGCCGCCGCGGCGGGCACGGCGGCCCTGGCGCGGGCGGGTCTCCTGGGAGCGGCCGCGGCCGGCGGGGCCGGGACCTCGTGGGCCACCCTGGGCGTGGGCCTCGTCGTGGGCGTGGCCGTGGGGCTGGTCATCGACGCGACCGTGGGGGACGAGCTCGAGGAGGAGGCCAAGGACGCGATCCGCACCGAACTGGGCCGGCTCCGGCGCCGCATGATGGAGGAAGAGGACGGCTTGTGGCACGCGGCGCGCGGCGTCCTGGAATCGCACGGCCGCGCGATGGAACGGTCGGCGGTCCGACTCGTGGAGGAGTTTCGAAATGACGCGCGCCGCGTTTAGCCTGTTGATCCTCATCCTGGCCGCGGGGGACGCCTCGGCCCAGTCGTCCGCCGCCCGGCGGGCGGCCAGGGAGCTCCTGGATTTCCTGCGCTCCCGCTTCGCGCGCGAGGTGGCGGAGGAAGGGGCCGAAAAGCTCGAGATGCGCTTCGCGAAGGTCTTCGAGAAGTGGGGGGACGACGCCTTCAAGGCGGCCCGGCGGGTGGGTCCGCGGATCGCGCTGAACGCCGTCGACCGCCACGGCGCGGCCGGGGCGCGGATCCTGGCGCGGTGGGGGGACGACGGCGCGCGGCTCCTGGCGACCGAAAGCGGACCGACCCTGCGTGTCTTTCGCGCGCTGGGGGACGACGGGATCGAGCTGATGGTCCGCCGCCACGGCACGCTGACGGCGGCGCGACTTCCCGAGATGGCCGGCGCGATCGCCGGGTCCGGGAGATCGCGCGACCTCCTTGCCGTCCTGGAGAAGTATGGGGACCGGGCCTGCGCTTTTCTCTGGCGGAACAAGGGCGTGATCTTCAGCGGCGCGGTGCTCGCCGCCTTCCTCGCGAATCCCGAGCCCTACCTTGACGGCGTGATGAAGATCGCCGACAAGCCGCTCGGCCACATCGCGTCCGCGACGAACTGGACGTTGGTGTTCGTGGCGGCTACGGCCCTTGCGGCCGCCGTCGCGCTGATCCGCATGCTCGTCCTTCGCCGTCCCCGGCCGGTTGCAATAACCGCGGCCGCCGACTAGAATCCCGTCCGCCGTCCCACCGGCCGTCCCTCACATGGGCCTGTAGCTCAGCTGGGAGAGCGCGTGAATGGCATTCACGAGGTCGAGGGTTCGAACCCCTTCAGGTCCACTTCGACTCGCAGCCGTTTTGAGATTGCTGCTCGCTCAGCGCAAGCATTTCTGGAATTGGGACATTCCGATACTTCAAGCGAGTCGAAGTGTGGTGAGCGAGGCTTGACAGTACCCGAGTCGTCAAGCCGAGTCGAACCACGTGCAGGCTGGTTCGCGACGGGTATCTGAAGGCCCACTTCGATCCTGACGATCATCGCCGGACGGTCTCGGGACGCGCCGCCACCGCCCGCTCCCTCGATCCCCGGCAGTACTGCTCCCCCGCGTGAACGTCGAGGCGCTGGAAGGTGCCCCGCAGTTCCGCCCCCCTCAGCTCCAGCGCGGCTCCGGGTCGGCTTCCCGTTTCCCGTTCCCGGTTCCCCGTTCCAGAAGCCTCGAGCTTCGAGCCGGAGGTTTGGGCGTGAATTCCCGAATAAACGGAAGGCCCCCGCGCTTGTATACTGAGCAGCGAGACCCCCGTTAACCTCAATCAAGGAGAGCGATGATGAAGTCCCTGGGAATCCTGGCCGCCTTCGCGGCCGCGCTGGTGGTGGCCGGATGCAGCACGTCGTCCTCCGGCTCGGACGGCATGATGTCCGGCAAGAACGGCAAGTGTTCGAGCAAGAAGGACGGCTTCTGCACGGCCGAGACTCAGAAGAAGGATTGCTGCGGCGCCGAGGAGGCGAAGAAGTCCGGCTGCTGCGAGGGCAAGGGCTCCGAGACCTCCGCCGGAAAGAAGGGCTGCTGCGCCGAGGGCACCACCAAGTTGAAGTCCGGCTGCTGCAAGGGCAAGGACGTCTCCGAGGCGTGCGCCGAGTGCAAGAAGGCGTGCGAGGCCGCCGGAAGCTGCGACGCCGACAAGAAGTGCGACGAGAAATCCTGCGAGGAGAAGCCCAAGCCGTAGCGCTCCCGACGATACTCGAGAAGAAGGACCGGTGACCCCGGTCCTTTTTCATTTTGTCCCCGATTCTCGATTTTCGATTCCTGATTCTCGGCCCCCAATAACCCCGAGGCTCTTGCATCGGCCCGCGATGCGTGCTACGTGATGCGTGATGCCCTCCGATCTCGTCCTCGCCTCGGATCCCACCTGCTCCTGCGGCCCCAAGCACCTCAGCTGTATCGCGCCCAAGGACTGGATGAAAGGCCAGCTCGGCGTCTGGCAGTTCTACTATGAGAAGCGCGACATCCGCGACAAGACCCTCCATCCGGCCACCTTCCCCATCGCCCTCGCCCGGCGGCTCATCGACCTCTTCACCCACAAGGGCGAGCTCGTCCTCGACCCCTTCGTAGGCAGCGGCACTACTCTCGTCGCCGCGCGCGACGCGGGGCGCAACGCCGTCGGCTTCGACCTCCAGAAGAAGTACGTCGCCCTCGCGGAGCGGCGGCTCGCGGCCGAGCCCGCCAACGGAACCCTCCAGCGCGCGGTTCGAGCCGACGCCCGCGCCATCCCCTCCCGTCTCCAACCGGGAAGCGTCAAGCTCCTCTTTACCTCCCCGCCCTACGCGAACCTCCTCAACCGCCCCCGCGCCAACAAGAGCCGCCGCACGCACGACCGCAAGAACGCCCAGCTCGGCAAGGTCGAGCAGTACAGCCAGGACCCCAGGGACCTCGGCACCCTCGACCTCGACCGCTACGCGCGGGAGATGGAGTCGATCTTCCGCGGGCTCCTGCCGCTCCTGAAACCGAAAGCCCACTGCGTCATCAACGTGCCCGACATGTGGCTGGACAACCGCCGCATCACGATCCACATCTCGATCGTCGACGCGCTCCGCCGCGCGGGCTACGAACTCCGGAACATCATCATCTGGGACCGCACGAACATCGTGAACCGGATCGGCATCTTCGGCTGGCCCTCGAACTACATCACCATGGGCGTCACGTTCGAGTACCTGCTCGATTTCTGGCGGCCGCCCGCCCCTTGATTCCGGGACTGATTCTCGATTCCGGATTCTCGATTCTCGGCCGTTCCATCCCTGATGCTTGATGCCTTAGGCCGGATGCCGCTCCCCCGGTATAATCCCCCCGGCATGAAACCGGCCGGACTCGCTTTCCTCCTGCTTCTCGCCGCCGCCCAGGAGCGCCACATCCCCGACCTGCCGGGCACCTACACGAGCAAGCACTACGAGCTCAAGACGAGCGCCACAAAGGAACAGGCCGACGACCTGATCGAGTACATGGAGCTCGTCTTCGACACCTACATGAAGCTCCTCAAGCCCGACGACCCCGTGGCCGCGGAGAAGGCGCGCAGCACCATCGTCCTGTACAAGGACCGGGCGGAGTTCCTGGCCGGGGGCGCCCCGCCGACCGCCGGCGCGTTCTACAGCCTCCAGAGCAAGAACCTCGTCGGCTACTTCGACGACCTCACGATGAAGCCCTTCTTCGCGCACGAGGGCATGCACCAGTTCACCGACCTCACCTCCAAGAACTACCGGGACTTCCCGATGTGGTTCTCCGAGGGGATCGCGGACTGCATCGGCAACAACGAGGTGCGGAACAAGAAACTGTACCTTTGCCTCAAGGGCGGCACGATCGCGCGGATGCGCCTTCCTCTCATCCAGGAGGCGCTCAAGGCCGGAAAGGCGTACAAGCTCCACGACCTCCTCACGCTCGAACCCAGGAAGTTCATGGCCGACCCGGCCCTCTGCTACGCCCAGTCCTGGTCCTTCTGCCATTTCCTGATCACCTACCCGGACATGGAGGACCGCAACCAGCAGATCCCCAGCGGCAAGTTCCGGAAGAGCGTCGCGATCTACTACGAGCGCATCCGGGCCGGCGGATCGTCGCACTACCAGGCCTGGGACGAGGCGTTCAAGGGAATCTCCATTGAGGGGCTCGAGGAGCTGTGGAAGAAATACGTCGAGAAGTTCGAACCCGCGCGCCAGCTCGGATTCCTCGGGACGGAGCTCACCGGCGAGGAGTCCGCGGCCCTGGGACTCAAGGAGGGGCGCTCCGGCATCCGCGTCACGAAAATCGTGCCCGAGGGCGTGGGGGCGAAGGCCGGGCTCTCCGAAAAAGACGTCATCCTCTCGTTCGACGGCAAGCCGCTCCCCGGGAACGACGCGATGAACCAGCTGCGGTCCTGGATGCAGGCCATCCCTTACGGACGGCGCATCAAGCTGGTCGTCCGCCGGGAGGGCAAGGACCTGGACCTGATGATCGTCTGGGAGCCGCCGAAGAAGCCATGAGGCCTCCGGCTTCCCGCTTCCGGCTTCCTGCTTTTAAGGCTGATTGCTGATTGCAGTCGGCTGACCGCTTCGAGGTATAATCCCCCTCCCATGCCCGAGTCGGCCCTCGGCGAACTCTATTCCCGGCTGAAGGTCCGCTTGGCGGCCCTCGACCGGCTCCTCCATTGCTTCAACGACCTCTCCAATCCCGTGCGCACCTTCCACGAGTTCCTCGACATCGCGACCGAGGCGATCCCCTGCTGCGCCGCCAGCCTCATGCTCGTCACCAAGGAGGACGGCACGATGACGTTCGTCGCCGCGACCGGTCCGGTGGCGGACAAGGTGCGCGGGATCAAGCTGCCCCCCGGCATCGGCATGCCCGGCATCGTGGCCCGCGACCGCCGCCCCCTGGCCGTCAGCGACGTCAAGAAGGAGGCGAGCTACTCCCGCGAGCGCCACAAGATCGCCGGCTACGAAACCACCTCGCTGCTCGCGGTGCCCGTCCTGTACAAGGGCGACCTCACGGGCGTGATCGAGCTGCTCAACCGGAAGGGGAGCAGCGAGTGGGCGCCCCACGAGGTGGAGCTCCTCGAACGGATCGCCCGGGCCGCCGGTTCTTTCATCAACCTGATCGGAGAGCGCCGATGACCGATATCAACACCCTCTTCCGCGACCTCCTCGACCGGCGCGGGTCGGACCTGCACCTGAAGATCGGCCGCCCCCCGCTCATGCGCCTCTCCGGGGAGATCGTCCCCACCGACGGGCCGGCCATTACCGGCCCGGATCTCGAGGGCATCCTGAACCAGCTGCTGGGCGCCGACGGCCTCGCGAGGCTCCAGAAGGACGGCGAGACCGACGCGGCCTACGCCATTCCCGACCTCGCCCGCTTCCGCGTCAACGCCTTCCGCCGGATGGGCCAGTTCGGCGTCATCGCGCGCGCCATTCCCCTGCAGGTCCCCACGCTCGACAGCATGAACCTGCCCCCGGCGATCAAGGACCTCCTCCACGTGCCGCAGGGCCTCATCCTCGTCACCGGCCCCACGGGCAGCGGCAAGTCGACGACGCTCGCCTGCATGATCGAGCACCTCAACCAGACCCAGCCGCTCCACGTGATCACGCTCGAAGACCCGATCGAATTCGTCTACACGGACGCGCAGTGCGAGGTCACCCAGCGCCAGCTCGGCACGGACGTCGCCACGCTCCAGGAGGGCCTGCGCCGCATCCTCCGCCAGGATCCCGACGTCATCCTCATCGGCGAGCTGCGCGACCGCGAGACGATCGAGACGGCCATGCACGCGGCGGAGACGGGCCACCTCGTCCTCTCCACGCTCCACACGAACGACGCGAAGCAGACGATCGACCGGATCATCGACACCTTCCCGGCCGACGGCCGGGACCACATCCGGTCGATGCTCTCGCTCACCCTGCACGCGATCATCAGCCAGCGCCTCATGCGGCGGGCGAGCGGCGGAGGGCGCGTGGCGGCGATGGAGATCCTGATCAACACGCCGAACGTCCGCGAGCTGATCCAGGCGGGCAAGATCCGGGAGATCGAGGGGGCGATGAAGGCCGGCGAGTACTACCGGATGCAGACCTTCAACCAGGCGCTGGCGAGGCTCGTCCACGAGGGGGCGATCACGGAGGAGGAGGCGGCCTCGTCGTCGACCAACCCGAACGAGCTGAAGATGATCCTGAGAGGGATCACGTCGGGGGGCTCCAGCGCCCGCATGCCGGCGGTCGCGGCCCCCGCCGGTGCTTCGACGACCACCGACTCGACGAAGCGGATACCGTCCGTTCCGGCTACCAAACCAGAGCCCGCGCCGGCGCCCGCGCCTGAAAAGCCCCCGGGGCTCAAGATCACCCGGGGATTTTGAGGTCGGGGAATCAGGAATCAGGAATCAAGAATCAAGAATCAAGAATCAGGAATCAAGAATCAGGAATCAGGGGTTGGCGACGGCACTTCTTTCTACTCGAAAATTCCTTATTCCTGATTCTTGATTCCACTCAGGGCACTGTTTTCCTCGCCATCACCAACGCCTGCTGGTTCGTGCTGATCTTGTCGACGAGCGCCCGGGGAACGTCGATGCCCCGTTCGTCGAGCGTATCCTGCACCTGGCCGTAGATCATCTGCGCATCCCAGAAGCACTTGACCGCCTTCTTCGCCTCGGATTGCCACACGGCGTTGTCATCTGAGGCCTTGGCTTTCATAAGGGCCGCCTTGCCCTCCTCGTGAAGCTTGTCCGCCTCCGCGAGCTTCGTTCGAAGCTCCTCCGGAAGCCTGGAAATGTCGCCTCCGATCCCGCTGCCCACTCCCGGCGCCTTGGGCGGCGGCGGCTGGACCGGCCCGTCCTTCGGCGCCGGGGGGAGGCGGAAGTCGTGGTCGAGGAGGTTGTCCTCGATCTTGAGCTGGATCTCCGCGGTGCCCACCCCGAGCGAGGCCTTGGACAGCTGGTCGTATTGGGCCTCGAGCTTCTTCGCGTTGGCGTAACGCTCGTAGACGGGGGTCCCCGGGTAGTGCTCGCGCCGCCCGACGCCCCAGCAGTCCTCGCAGGACCCGCCCTTCCCCGCGCACTTCACGCACGGGACATTCACGAAATTGGGGGTGAGCTTCGCCGTCGGGTCGAGGCCCAGGCGCGCCTGGACGAGCTGGCCGCGGACCTGTTCCCGCTTCGCCTTCTCCTTCGCCCTCCGATCCTGCCACGCGGCGAGGGCCTTCACGTGGACGTCCAGGCACGAGGCCAGCGCGGGCATTTTCGTCGCCGGGACCTTGGCCGCCAGCCACGAGGAGTCCCCGGAGGTCCGGCAGGTCGCGCAGGAGGTCGAGCCGGCGCCGCCGCAGTCGGAGCACGAGCCCAGGCGCGTTCCCTTGCCGGCGCATTGGACGCACTTCCCGGCGCGCTTGCCCTCGCAGGCGTCGCAGGGGATGCGGCCGTCCTTGCATTTCTCGTAATCGGCGAAGAGCCGCTTCACGAGCTCCGGCTTGAGCTCGTCCTTCTCGTCCTCGTACTGGGTCGTGAAGACGCGGGCCTTGCCGTTGAAGACGTACAGCCTGAGCTGATCGAACAGGTCCGTGCACTTCATGAGATAGCGGTCGGTTTTTCCCGCGGGCTTGTTGGGGTCGAGCGGCGTCGTGCTGGTCCGAAGATCCACGTTGCCGGCGCCGGAGCAGGGCCGGAGCGTCCAGAAGATCCGCTGCGCATCGTAGGTGGCGATCCGCGCCTTTCCCTCGTACATGATCTTCGCCTTGAAGTCCTTGTCGACGCGGAGCCGGAGCTCGCCGGCGTAGCCGCCATGGGGAAGCGTCCCCGCTCCGTTGCACAGGGCGCACGGACCCTGTCCCTTGCCGGAGCAGGTCCGGCAGCCCTGGGCCACGATGCCCGACTGGCACAGCGCGCAGTCCGTTTCTCCGGTCCGCTTGCAGGCGGCGCAGGCCGACGCGAACCCGGGCGGCATCAGCGCGCGCCAGCGATTCACCTCGGCATCCACGGCGGCGGGGTCGGGAACCTTCTTCAGCCATTCTTTCAGCCGCTCGATGTCGGCGCGGTAGGTCTTCGCCAGGAACGGCGTCTTCAGAGCTTCGTCGAGGCGCGCCTGGGCCGCGGCCGCCCGCCCCTGCTTCAAATCCTCCGCCACCGCGAGGGCCAGCGCGGCCCCGTCGGCCCGCGCCTCGGCCCTCAACTCGAGGGCGATCCCCACGACGCGCCGCGCGTGCTCCTCGTTGTAGGGACGAGACACCTCCGCCAGGCGAAGAAGGTGGAGATCCGCAAGGTCGAACCGCGATTCATCCAGGGCTTTCAAGGCGAGGTGGATCTCGTTTTTGAGGGAGCGGAGGACGTAAAGCGGGCCCTGGATGGCGGTGCGCTCGGCGTCGAGCTTCTTCAGCTCCTCGTACGGGTCCTCCTGGAACCCGGGAAGTCCGAGGACGAGGAGCGCGAAGACCGCGGCGATCCGCATGGGAACTCCCAAGAGCCTGTACCGGATTTCGCAGGATTATACGCGCCGGGGTTACAAACTTCGTGAAATCCAAGGTTTCGGAATCAGGTCCGCGTTCGGCGCCGGTTTGGGCTCGAGGCTCGCCGCTTGAAGCCCTGCTGGGATCTGGACACGGGGCGCTGGGAGCTGGTTCTTACCTCGCGCACGTGTCGCAGGAGGGGCACAACTTGTCCCGGGAGCAGAGCGACATGAGTTTCGCCTCGGCGCCGCAGCCGGCGCACGTCCCGACGCAGGTGTCGCACGCCCTGCATTTCCGGTCGACGGAGCAGAGGACCTTCACTTCGGTGCCGCAGGCCGAGCACTTCTTCACCGCGGCCCCGCCGCCGGCGGTGGAACAACCGGCCAACGTCGCCGCGATCATCACCGCCATCGCCGTCAGAGCGAGCTTGCGAATCATCGGGCCTCCATACTTGTAGCTGATTACCAGAATCCTCGGGGGCGCGGACCTATTCATTCATTAAGGCGCTGTTTCGGCCGGCTCCACCGGAATGGGAAACGCTCTCGCGGGTTTCAGCGCCGCGGATCGCCGCCAGAACCCGAAGAGGAAGAGCTTCGCCGCGATCGGAAATCGCCCGGCCTGGCGCCAATAATCCCGGAGCATTGAGGGAACACTCTAACCGAGCGCGCGCTCGAGGAGCAGGCAGATTGCCAGCATCGCGGCGAAGGCCGCACCCAGGGGGATCGCGACCCGCTTCAGTTCCGACATTGATCCGGAGGGCGCCTCGCGCGGAACCCCGGGTCGCCAGATTCCGCCGACGATGACGCAGGCCGCGAAGCCGAACACGTTCCACCAGAGCCACGAGATCGCGGGGGCGAGGATCCAGCAGAGCAGGTTGACCGTCACGCCCGCGACGAGTCCGGCGACGGCGCCCCCTTCCGTGGCGCGGCGCGTCAGAATCCCCAGGACAAAAATGCCGAGGATCGGACCGTACGTCATGGAGCCGACCTGGTTGATGGTCTCGATCACGGTTTCCCTCCGCAGGGCCGGAATGAAGGCGCATCCCGTGCAGACGGCTCCCCAGAGGAAGGTGAGAAACCGGCCCCAGCGCATGGCCGCCCGTTCCTCCATGTCCCGGAATCGCCGCGAGAATCGGCGGAGCACGTCCTCCATCGTCGCCGCGCTGAGCGAATTCAAGGCGCTGTCGAGGCTCGACATCGCCGCCGCGAGCACGCCCGCGATGAAGAGGCCCCGGATTCCGGCCGGGACATGCTCGAGAAGGAAAAGCGGTACGAGGTCGTTGGGGTCGCGCACTTTCGCCGCGAAGTCCGGCGTGCGCGCCAGGAACCCGGCGAGGACGACGCCGAACGCGCAGTAGGTGAGCGCGAGGGGAAAGCGCAGCAGGCCGTTCCAGAGCACGGCGCGGCGGGCCGTCGCGACGTCGGGAGCGGTGAGAAGCCGCTGGGCCTGGCTCTGGTCGCAGGCGTAGTAGGAGACGTACAGGAAAAAACCGCCGACGACCATCGGGAGCAGCGCGAAGTGGCCGCCGTCGCCGAACCCCGTCCGCGACGCGTCGAGAATCCGCAGGCGCGCGGGATCGACACCCTCGAGGGAAAACCCGCCCGCGAAAAAGAGGCAGACGATCGTCGCGATCCAGAGGACGCCGAGCTGGACGATGTCGGTCAGGATGTCCGCCTTGATCCCGCCGACGACGGTGTAGGCGAGCGTGACCCCGCTCACGATCGCGATGGTCAGACCGAGGTTCCACCCCAGCGGGACGGCCACGACCTTGGCGCTCGTGTAGATGATGATTCCGGTCGCGAGCCCGCGGGTCAGCATGAACGCGACGCTGAGGGAGGTGCGCGCGACGGGCCCGAAGCGGCGCTCCAGGTACTCGTAGATCGTCGTGACGCGGGAGGCGTGATACGCGGGGAGGAAAACCGCGGCCACGGCGATCATCGCGAGGGGGATGGCGAGCTCGTACTGGAGCCAGATCAGACCGCCGTCCCGCTTGACGGCGACGAACGCGGGACCGCCCACGAGGCTCACCGCGCTGACCTGGGTGGCGAGAATCGAGGCCGTGATCTGCCAGGCGGGGACCGACCGGCCGGCGAGGTAGTAGTCCGCCCGCGTCCCCTGGCTCCGGCCCACCCAGAGGGCCAGGGCGATCATCGCCGCGCCGTAGAGGCCGAGGACGACGAAGTCGATGCCCGCCATCGCCTCCGAGGGTACGCAAGCCCCCGGCGCCCGGCAAGTGGGAATTTCGGGGGTGGGCGCATGACGCATCACGCATTACGCATGACGGCCTGTCGCTAAGATGGCGTGGCCTTGCCAAGGAGGAATCATGTGCATCGTTTCGCTCGCCTGGATCGCGGCCGCGTCGTTCGCCGGGTTCGCGGCGGCCCGGCTCGGAGCCCAGGACGCGAAGGCCCCGCCGGCGGTGCGGGCGTCGCGGTTCGAGCTCGTGGACGGCGCGGGCCGGCCGCGCGCCGTCCTCGGGATTTCGAAGGAGGGCGCGCCGGAGCTGGACCTGCGGGACGCCGAGGGGAGGCCTCGGGCGCTCCTCGTCCTCGACCGCAACAGCCTGCCGATCCTGCTCCTCAAGGACGCCGACGTCATCACGCGCGCCCGCCTGGAGCTGGACGCGGCCGGGGCCGCGAGGCTCTCCTTCAACGAGAAAGACCAGACCCCACGATTTGAAGTGGAGGCAAGCAAGCCTTCGGCCCGCCTGGCGGACGCGAAGGGCACGACGGTGTGGAAAGCCCCTTGAGGACGTCGGCCGTTTACCTTTAGTCGTCTGAATCCGAATCTGAAGTCTGATGTATGAAGTCTGAAGTCTGATGTCTGAAGTCTGACGACTATCCTTGCCCTTCGTCCGGGAAATAGTGGGTCGTCACCGTCGTTTCCCCCTTCGCCGGGAGCGTGAACATGAAGGTCGAGCCCTCGCCAGGCCGCGACTCGGCCCAGATCCGTCCGCGGTGGCGCGCCACGATCTTCTTGCAGATGGCCAGCCCGATCCCCGTCCCCGGAAACTCCGCGCGCCCGTGAAGGCGCTGGAAGATCGCGAAGATCTTCTCGGCGAAGGCGGCGTCGAATCCGATCCCGTTGTCCCTCACGTTGAACTGCCAGTCGTCCCCCCTGCGCTCGGCCCAGACCCGGACGTGCGGCGTCCGCGACCCGCGGAACTTGATCGCGTTGTCAAGCAGGTGCTGGAAAAGCGCCGTGATCTGGGGGCCATCCACCCGGATCGTGGGCAGGTCCTCCACCTCGACGGCGGCGCCGCTCGCGGCCACGGCGTTCCGGAGGTGGCCGAGCGCCTCCCGGACCGCGAGATTGAGATCGGTCTGCTCGGGCGTCTTCGCGGCCCGGTCCGCCTGCGTGTAGGCGAGCAGGTCCTCGATGATCCGCTGCATCCGCGCGGCCCCCTCGGAGGCGAAGCGGATGAACTCCTCGGCGTCGCGGTCGAGCCGCCCCCCGTAGCGCTGGTGGAGGAGCTGGACGTAGCTCGAGATCGACCGCAGCGGCTCCTGCAGGTCGTGGGAGGCGACGCGGGCGAACTGGTCGAGGTCGACGCTGGAGCGCGCGACCTCCTCGGCACGCCGGGCGAGCTCCTTCTCCGCCCGGCGGGTCACGGTGATGTCCCGGATGAAGGCATTGAAGGCCCACGTCTCGCCCTCGCGGATCGGCCACACGGTCAGCTCGACCGGGAACCCGGTCCCCGTCCGGTGGAGCGCGGTCAGCTCGACCCGCTTGTTCATGAGCGGGCCCGCTCCGGTGAGGATGAAGCGCTGGAAACCGAGCCGGTGGGCCTCCCGGTCCTGGAGCGGGATGATGAGCTCGCTCATCCGCTTCCCGAGGGCCTCGGAGCGCGACCAGCCGAAGACGACCTCGGCCTGCCGGTTCCACTCGGTGACGAGACCCGTGCCGTCGATCCGCACGAAGGCGTCGTAGGCGGTGTCGATGATGGACCGGGTCTGCTCCTCCTGGCGGCGGAGCGCTTCGCCGACGCGCTGGCGCTCCGCGACCTCGGCCCGCAGGTCGGCGATGTGCCGCTCGACCAGCGCGGTGAGGCGCCCCTCGGAGCGCGCGATCTGGTGCATGAGGATCATGCCCGTGAGCAGGATCATCGAGATGGCGAGGGCGACGAGCTCGGTCGCGGGATCGGGGGGGATCTCGAGGGTGCCCGACATGTAGTCCGCGAAGAGCCGGGTCTGGCGGAAGGACATGAGGACGAGCCCGACTCCGATGAGCATCCAGGCCCACCGCTGGCGGCGGATGAAGCGGAGGTTGAAGGCGAGGAGTCCCGCCGTCACCTGGAGCAGGATGGTCAGCCAGAGGAGCGGAATGACCGTCATGGCGCGGGCGCCGGGTGATCTATCATGGGTGCAAATTGGGACAGGGTGATTTTAGCACGACCGGGGAAAGGACCGGAATGCAATATGGACTTCGCGGGCCCTTATTTCTTGGGCTGTTCGACGAAGTCGAGGGCGGCGGAGTTGATGCAGTAGCGGAGGCCGGTGGGCTTCGGGCCGTCGTCGAAGACGTGGCCCAGGTGGGAGCCGCACTTCGAGCAGAGGACCTCGACGCGCGACATCCCGAGCGCGCCGTCGGACTCCTCGCGGACGCTTGCCTTGCCCGCGGGCCGGAAGAACGAGGGCCAGCCGGTCCCGGAATCAAATTTCGCGTCGGAGGAGAAGAGCTCCTGTCCGCAGGCGACGCAGACGTAGGCGCCCTTGCCCTTGTGGGCGTTGTACTTTCCGGTGAAAGGACGCTCGGTGCCCTTCTGCCGGCAGACGTAATACTGCTCCGGGGTCAGCTTGTCCTTCCAGGGGTCGGGCATGGCGGTCTCCTGCGGCGTGCGCGAATCCCCGGGTCGCGGGGAGCATCCCGCGAGCGCGGCGATCGCGGCGGCGGCGATCAGGGTTCTCCGCATGGGGTTCATGAGTTGGAACCCCAGGGCGGTCCCCCTTATTCCGGCCGTCAATGAGTCTCGTACCGGGCCAGCCGGATCTGGACCTCCCCCGTCTCCTTCATGCTCAGCTTCGCGTCGATGAATCCGTCCTTCACGGCTCCGTCGGCCCCCAGGGAGGTGAAGTACTGCTCGTCGAGCTGGACCCGGACCTCGTCGTACTTCAGCTCGGCGAGCGTCTGGCATACCTTCCCGGCGGCGCTTCTCGACGTCGCCAGGCCGTGGACGACCGGTTCCTGGAACTTCGTCGGGGCCCGTGGGGCGACCTTGTCGCCGTCCGCGAAGGGGAGCTCGTCGGGCTTGTTCGCCTTCAGCAGCTTCAGGAGCGTGGCGGCGGCCTCCCCGAACGCCACGGAGTCCTTGACGCACTTCCCGAGCGGCACGCCGGCGGGGGGAGTCTCGACCTTGCGGCCCTTCAGGCCCAGCAGCGCCGTCTCCGTCGGCGTCACGTGGACGAGGGCCTGAACGACGTAGACCAGCTTGCCTTCGGAGATGAATTCCAGGTCGAGCTCCGTGGCGAAAGCCCGGGCCCCCGTGACTCCCTTCTTCTTGAGCTCCTCGCGCAGGGCGGTGACGCGCTCCTCGCCCTTTTCGCCTGGCTCCCACGGCTTGAAGGCCTCCGCGAGGGGCTTCCCCGCGAAGAAGGCGTCGATGCTCCGGTCGAGATGCTTCACGACTTCGCACAGCGGCTTGAAGACCGGCTCTCTCGGCGGTTCGGCCGGAGGATCCTGGACGAAGATCGCCACCGCGACGGCCGCGAGAAGCACCCGCATGTCACCTCCACGATTTGGATGGAGTCTACCCGGTCCTCCGGAATATTTCCCACTCCGAGCGCGTAATCATGTCGAGCGTCTGATGCCATTCAAGCGACAGGTCCGTTCCACCGCCTCCCGGAACCTCCGGGAATTCGGCTGAGCGCCCTCCGATGGCTCCGGCGGAGTCCGAGCGGCGGAGGGGCTTTGGCGCGTGGGCTAGTTTCCAGCCCCCAAGATTCCAGATCCCAGTATTCCGAAGCTTCGAGTTTCGAGCCGGATTCCCTAAGCGCATCCGAGTGATGCCCGGCTTTGAAACTCGAATCTTGGAACTTCCGAAAACTGGGATCTGGGATCTTGAAACTCACCTCAGACCCCCAGCCCGACCACCAATCTCACGGCCGGTACAAGGGACTGGCGTCCCTCGCGGACTGCAAATCCGTCGGGCAGCCTGCAACGCTGTTGCTGGGTTCGATTCCCAGGCCGGCCTCTCTCCTGGACATCAAACATCAGTTGTCAGACATCAGTTGGTTGAAGCCGGGAGGACCGACTGAAAACTCTGATATCTGAAGTCTGATGTCTGACAACTGTCCAAGGGCCGCTATCATGCCATTTCCATGAGGTCTCTCGTTTTCGTTCTCTCTCTCTTCTGGATCGGATGCTCCAGGTCAGAAGAGCCGCCAGTCACCGTATACGCCGCGTCGAGTCTGCGCGAAGCGGTGACGGAGATCGCGGAGGTGTGGTCGCGCCGGTCGGGACACCCCCACCGGCTCCAGTTCGAGGCCTCCACCACGCTGGCGCGCCAGATCAAGGAGGGCGCGCCTGTGGACGTCTTCATCTCCGCGGCGCCCGAGTGGGTCGACGACGTCGCGCCCCGCGAGCGGCGCGATTGGCTGGAGAACCGGCTCGTGTGCGTCGTCCCGAAGGAGACGAAGGAGTTCGACCTCCGTTCGGCGCGGAGGCTTGCGCTGGCGAACGAGCAGGTACCCGCCGGCAAGTACGCGAAGGCGGCGCTCGCCCACATGGGCATCCCAATTCCGCCCGGCACGATCTACGGATCCAACGTGCGCGACGTGCTCTCCAAGGTGTCGCAGGGCGGCGCCGAGGCGGCCATCGTCTACGCGACCGACGCGGCGGTCGATCCCGCGGTTCGGGTCGCTTTCGTTTTCCCGGAGGAGAGCCATCCGAGGATCGTCTATCCCGCGGGCCTTGTCACCGAGCGGGGGAAGGCGTTCTTCGACGCCCTGCGCGAGCCCTGGGCGCTCGAGATCGCCCGCCGCCATGGGTTCACGCCCCTGCCCTGACCCGGCGACGGCGTTGTGGAAGCGCTCCAAATCCTCCGATCCGAATGCGTACAATCCCTCGTGACCGAAGGTGTGCCGTTGAACCACCGACCGAATTCATCCCTACGCCTGACGTTGGCCCTCTTTGGACTCTTCCTCCTGCCCGCCGGATCGCAGGAAGGCGGCGCTTCCAAGGAGCCCCCACGGATCACGTGGGAGGAGACCGACGATTTCCGCATCCTGCTCAAAGAGCTCGAGTTGAAGACCGCGGGCCGGGTGCGACTCGCCAAGGGCCTCCGGCGCCGGGAGGTCAAGATTTCCGTCCGCGACGCGGGGTTCTACGAGGTCCTCGACGCGATATGCCGCGCCCACAAGGAGGCGACGTACACCGGCGAGGAATGGCACGGCGACGCCGGCGAACTGACCGTTGGTCCGGGCGCGTGGGAGGAGTTCCCGGCCTCGTACCACGGCCACTTCAAAACGGCCGTCGTTTCCATGATGCGGCACGCCTACAGGGCCCCCGACGGCGAGGGAGCCCGCGTCGACGTGCGGCTCAAACTCTTCGGCCCGCCGTGGATCCCGGTCACGGAGGACTCCGGCGCCGAGGTCGAATGGAAAATCGAGGAAGCCCGGGACGCGGAGGGCCGGGATCTCCTGGCCGGACGCGAGGAACGATACGCGGGCGATCGGATCGACTTGAGCTACATGGTGGCGAATGACGGGAATAGCTTGGAGCACCTCGTCCCGCTCCGCGATTTCGATCTCACGAAGGGGCTGAAGGTCATCGCGGGCACGGTGAAGGTCAAGGTGGCCGAGGCCAAGGTCGAGCGGATCGCGGTCGAGGTCGGGCGGTCCTTCGAGCTCGGGGCCGGGACGATCACCGTCAAATCCGTGAAGGAAGGCTGGAAATACGGGCCCGATTCGAGGTGGAACATCACCCTGACCTTCAAGCCGAAGGAAGGCAAGGCGGACCCGGCGCGAAGACTCGACAAAGTGTTCGAGCCGCGCGTGCGCCAGCCCGGCGGCCAACAGGAATGGGGCCGCCTGGGCCTCCCTTGGAAGGACGGGGAGTGCGAGGTGGAGACCTTTCCCGCCCCGAAATTCCCCGCGTGGATCGAGCTCCGGGTCCGTGGCGAGGAGCGCCTCCTCGTGATTCCGTTCCGAATCCGTGACGCGGCGTTCAAGGGGGACTAGCCGTGCTGCTTGCGCTTGCTCTTGCCCTCTTTCCGCAGCAGGACGAT
>DASXTT010000283.1:0-9018 GCA_036505255.1 Planctomycetota bacterium
CGTGGGGCGACTGGGGCAAGGTCACGCCGCCGGGGCTCTGGAACTTCTACTCGTACTGGTGCGAGATGAAGAAGGCCCCCGACGGGAAGTTCTGGGGCCATTCATTCCGGCCCAAGAAAGACGTGCCGGTCGAGCGCGGCCGCTGGATCTGCGTCGAGATCATGCTGAAGTGCAACACGGTCGGCAAGGCCGACGGCGAGCAGGCGTTCTGGATCGACGGGAAGTGCGCGGGCCGCTGGGGCGGCCTCCGCTGGCGCACCTCGAAGGACCTCAACGTCAACGGCGTGTGCCTGTCGTACTACATGACCCAGCGCATCCCGCGCGGCGAAGACGCGAAGTCGCCGAGGAAGAAAAACCGCGTCCGCTTCGACGACGTGGTGCTCGCCGCCGAATACATCGGCCCGAAGGAGTAATTCGGCCCCGTGGAAATCCGGATCACCGAAACGATCCATGCCCCGGTGGAGAGAGTCTTCGCGCTCGCGAACGACATCGACCGGGCCATGGAGTGGCTCCCCGCCGGGGTTCGCATTGAAAAGCTGACCGAGAGTCCGGTGCGGGTCGGGACGCGCTACCGGGAGACGCGCCGGATCCTCGGCCGGGACGACACCGAGATCTACGAGGTCACCGTGTACAACCCGCCGCGCCGGAGCGAGGTGTGTGCGGACGGGGCGCAGGGGACGGCGGGCCGCGGGTTATTCCGGTTCCGGATCGATTTCGCGTCGACGGGGCCGGACGCCACCCGCGTTGAGCTCGCGGGATCGGCGACGCGGCTGGGGTGCGTCGGGGTGGTCTTCCATCCCGTCGTCCGGAGCGTGCTGACGCGGAACACGGTGGCGGATCTCGCGGGCCTCAAGGCTTGGATCGAACGGCAGCCGTAGCCTCAACGGCTCAGGACGCGCTCGATCCGCCGGTCCGGCACGAACCAGATGAGCGCCACGAGCACATAGAGCGCGACGGAGATCCACGGCCGCACGAAGGCCAGTGCGATGGCCAGCGCGTAGAGCGCGAGCGAGACCTTCCCCTTGAAATCCTTCCCGACGGCCGACGCCAGTCTCGAGCCCGAGCCCTGCCGCGCGAGGATCGCCGCTTGAAGGATCGTGTACGCGATCGCGGCGAGAAGCAGATCGGCCCCGTACAGCGCCGTCGGCAGCGGCGCCAGGTGGCTGTCTCCCACCCACCCCGTCGTCACGGGCACCAGCGAGAGCCAGAAGAGGAGATGCAGGTTCGCCCAGAGCACCCGGCCGTCGATCCGGTCGGTCGCGTGGAGCAGGTGATGATGGTTGTTCCAGTAGATTCCCAGGAAGACGAAGCTGAGCACGTAGGTCGAGAAGGCGGGGACGAGCGGGCGCAGGGCCGCCCAGTCCTCGCCGTGCGGGACTTTCAGCTCGAGCACCATGATGGTGATCAGGATGGCGATGACCCCGTCGCTGAAAGCCTCGAGACGCCCTTTGCTCATGTCCGCTCATCTCCTTCGCGGGCGAGAAATTCGATTCACGGGGAATTATCAGCCGGCCGGCACCATTATTCCAGAAACGGGGCGCCGTGTCGGTCGCACACATTGAGCAAGGGGGTCTTGACACGAATTCTCCGACAATCGGGGGGAATTCCGTGATAGAGTTCGGAGAGAACGTCAGCTGAGAGGGACGGGATGGCCGTCACCCGGCGCGATTTCCTCAAGCTCTCCGCCGCGGGCGCGTTCGTTACGCCCTTCGGATTCAGTCTGCTCCCCGCCCACGCCGAGGCCCGCAAATTCAAGATCGCCCGCACGACCGAGACCCGGTCCATCTGCCCCTACTGCTCCGTTTCGTGCGGCGTCATCGTCCACACCCGCGGCGACGGCAAGAATACCCAGCGCCAGATCGTCCACGTCGAAGGGGACCCCGACCACCCGATCAACCAGGGGACGCTCTGCCCCAAGGGCGCCACGCTCAAGCACTACATCGCCAACGACCGGCGCCTCACCCACGTCCTCCACCGCCGGCCGGGCGGCGACCGGTGGGAGCCCATGTCCTGGAACGAGGCCATCGACCGCATCGCCGTGCTCATCAAGCAGACCCGGGACAAGTCTTTCATCACCCAGGACGCCCAGGGTCGCACGGTCAACCGAGTGGAATCGATCGCGGCCATCGGCGGCTGCACCGACACCAACGAGTTCAACTGGCTCCTCCAGAAGACCGCGCGCGGCCTCGGCATCGTCCACCTCGAGCAGCAATCGCGGATATGACACGCTCCCACCGTGGCCAGTCTGGCCCCCACCTTCGGACGCGGCGCCATGACCAACGGATGGACCGACATCCGGAACACCGACGTCGTCCTCGCGATGGGGGGCAACCCCGCCGAGAACCATCCATGCGGGTTCAAGTGGGTGATCGAGGCGAAGAAGAAGCGGGGCGCGAAGCTCGTCAGCGTCGACCCGCGCTACAACCGCACCTCCGCGGTCAGCGACCATTTCGTCCAGATCCGGGCCGGAACCGACATCGCGTTCCTCGACGGCCTCGTCCACTACACCCTCGAGAATAAGAAGTACCACGAGGACTACGTCAAGCTCCACACGAACGCCCTCTTCCTCCTTGAGCCCGGCTTCGAGATCAACGACGACGGACTCTTCGGCGGATGGGATGCCGAGAAGCGCGCGTACGACCGCTCCAAGTGGAAGTATGCGCTCGACGAGAACGGCTTCGCGCGGCGGGCCGAGTCGCTCGACGATCCGACTTGCGTCTTCCAGCAGATGAAGAAGCACTTCTCGCGCTACACGCCCGAGAAGGTGAGCGAGGTCTGCGGCTGCACGAAGGAGGACTTCCTCAAGGCGGCGGAGATCGTCTGCTCGACGGGCACGGCGGACCGCGCCGGGACGATCATGTACGCGCTCGGCTGGACCCAGCACAGCACCGGCGTCCAGATCATCCGCGCCGCCGCGATCCTCCAGCTCATCCTCGGCAACGTGGGCCGGGCGGGCGGGGGCGTCAACGCCCTCCGCGGCCACGCCAACATCCAGGGCGGAACCGACCACGGCATGGCGTACCACGCGCTCCCGGGCTACCTCAAGATGCCGGTGCCCTCCGACGCGTCGATGGAAAAATATCTCGCGCGGACCACCCCGAAGGCGCTCTCGGCGACCTCGATGAATTACTGGTCGAACACCCCGAAATTCATGGTCTCCTTGATGAAGTCCCACTTCGGCAGGGCGGCCACCGCCGAGAACGACTGGGGCTTCCACTGGCTCCCGAAGATCGACGGGAACTACTCCTGGGTCTACCTCTTCGACCACATGTACCAGGGCCAGATCCAGGGCCTCCTCGACTTCGGGATGAACCCCGTCGGGAACGGGCCAAACACCGAGAAGGTGATCGCCGCGCTCGGCAAGCTCGACTGGTGCGTCATCGCCGAGTGCTTCCCCACGGAGACCGCCGAGTTCTGGACGGTGTCGAAGGAGAATCCGAAGACCGAGATCTTCCTCCTCCCCGCGGGGCTCTTCGCCGAGAAGGACGGCTCCTTCACGAACTCGTCGCGCTGGGCCCAGTGGAAGTTCAAGGCCGCGCCGCCGCCGGGGGAGGCCAAGGTCGACGAGGAGATCCTCGCGCGGATCTTCATGCGCGTGCGGGAACTCTACCGGAAGGAGGGCGGCGCCTTCCCGGATCCGATCCTCAACCTCGACTGGACGTTCAAGAACCCTTATGTCCCCACGCTCGAGGAGATCGCGCGGGAGATCAACGGCAGGGATCTCGCGACCGGAAAGCAGCTCTCGAGTTTCGGCGAGCTCAAGGCCGACGGCACGACCTCGAGCGGCGATTGGCTCTATTGCGGGAGCTACACGGAGGCGGGGAACCTGATGGCGCGACGCGACCCGCGCGATCCCTCGGGCCTTGGCCAATACGAGGGCTGGGCCTGGAACTGGCCCCTCAACCGGCGCGTCATGTACAACCGGGCCTCCGCCGACGCCCAGGGACGGCCGTGGGACCCGACCCGGTCGGGCATCCAGTGGAACGGCTCGCGCTGGGTGGGCGACACCCCCGACATGAAGCCCGACGCGCCTCCCGGGACGCTCGACGCCTTCATCATGCTTCCCGAGGGCGTGGCCAAGCTCTGGGCCCCGGACCTGGTCGACGGCCCCTTCCCCGAGCACTACGAGCCCGTGGAGTATCCCGTCGAGAATCCGATGCATCCCAAGACGACGCGGAATCCCGTCGCGCCGATCTTCCAGGGACCGATGGACAAGCTCGGCGCCAAGGAGGAGTACGACATCGTCGCGACCACGTACCGCCTGACCGAGCATTTCCATTTCTGGACCAAGCACATCGCCCCGACGGCGCTCCTCCAGCCCGAATTCTTCGTCGAGGTCCCGGAGGGCCTGGCCGTCCAGCGCGGGATCCGCAATGAAGACCGCGTGCGGGTCTCGACGCCGCGGGGCTCGGTCACCGGACGGGCGTTGGTGACCCGGCGGATCCATGGAATGAAAGTTGCGGGCAAGGAGATATGGCAGGTCGGGATCCCGATCCACTGGGGTTTCGCGGGCCGGACGGTGAAGGGCGACGGGGCCACGGGAGGCCGCGGCCCGATGGCCAACCTCCTGACGGCCTGCGCGGTCGATCCGAACTCCTTCACCCCCGAATACAAGACCTTCCTGGTCAAGCTGGAGAAGGTGTGACTGGAAATCGCGCGGCCTTCCGGGCCGCGCGGTTTCTGATTCCTGAGGTGTGATCGTGAGCGGCGCCCTCGAGATCGCAAGGACCTCCGCCACCGGGGCGCGGACGACGGTCCGCGACGACGAGCAGCTCTGCATGCTCATCGACGTGACCACCTGCATCGGCTGCAAGGCCTGCGAGGTGGCGTGCGTGGAATGGAACGACCTGCACCTCGAGCCCGAGTACGGCCAGAAGATCTTCCAGTCCTACCAGACGATGCCCGAGACGTCCCCCTCGTACTGGAACCTGATCAAGTTCAACGAGATTCCCGTCGACTTCCGCCGCCAGCCGCTCGCGCTCGAGGCGGCGACCGACGCGCCCGGGGTCATGATGCTCATGCGCAAGGACATGTGCATGCACTGCGCGGAGCCGGGGTGCCTCGAGGCCTGCCCCGCCGAGGGCGCGATCGTCCAGTACACGAACGGGATCGTCGACTTCCAGCAGGACCATTGCATCGGGTGCGGCTACTGCATGACCGGGTGCCCCTTCAACATCCCGAAGTTCGACGCGAAATCGAAACGCGTCTACAAGTGCACGATGTGCTCGGACCGGGTGGAGAACGGCCTCGGTCCCGCCTGCGTCAAGGCGTGCCCGACCGGCTGCCTCGAGTTCGGGACGAAGAAGGACATGAAGGACCGCGCGGCGCATCGCGCGGAGCAGGTCAAGATGGATTTCCCGAACGCGGGGATCTACGACCCGGCGGGCGTCGGCGGCACCGGCGTCGTGTACGTCCTCCATCACGCGGACCGGCCCGAGCTCTACGGGAACCTGGCGCGCGAGCCCAGGATCGATCCCCAGCTCGCCTTCTGGAAGGGTCCGCTCAAGTGGATGGGAGGATTCGCCTTCGGTCTCTCCCTGGCGGCCGCGGCGATCCATTACTTCAAGTCCGGGCCGCGCCGCACCGCCGCGGTCGCCTCGAAGCCGGAGCCGCAGAAAGAGATCGTCCGGTACTCGGTCTTCGAGCGGGCGCTGCACTGGACGGTCGCGCTCACGTTCCTCTATTTGGCGCTCTCCGGCCTGGGGCTCTTCACGCCGAAGCTCGACTGGCTCCTGGCCGTCCTGGGCGGCGGCCAAGTCGTGCGGGCGTGGCATCCGATCGTGGGGTGCGTCTTCATGGGGGCGGTCCTGATCCAGTTCGCGAAGTGGTTCAAGGACCTCCTCATCAAGCCGGATGATCGGGTGTGGTTGAAGAGGATGCGGGACTACCTCGCCGGCCGCGATCAGAACGTCCCGCCCTCCGGCCGGTTCAACGCGGGACAGAAAATCACCTTCTGGATCCAGGTGCTGGCCGGCGTCGTCCTCCTGGCGAGCGGGATCCCGATCTGGTTCCCCGAGGAGTTCTCCCGCGGGCTCAGGCTCTGGGCGATCGTCGTCCACTCCAGCGCGGCCGTCATCGCCATCCTCTCGCTCGTCGCCCACATCCACATGGCGGTTTTCGTGACCCGGGGAGGGCTGCGCGCGATGACGGAGGGGAAGGTCACCGAGGATTGGGCGCGCCACCATCACGGGAAGTGGGCGGAGGAGAAGCTCCGCACGCCATCATGACGAACCTCTGGGAACGCCGCCTCCGGCGCGCCAATCGCCTGGAAAATGAGTGGCCGTTTGCCGGGGAGATTCTCGCCTTCTACCGTAGCATCATCCCTATTCAGGCGGATATGGCGCGCCAGGTGGCCGCCTCGGGTGCGCGGAATCCGGAGGACTATCCCCTGGCCCGCCTGGGCTCCTTTCTCGACCCGCTCCTGGACCTGGTCGCGGAGTCGGGGCCTGAAGTCCTGGCTCGGGAGGCGGCCGACCTTCTCGCGGTGCACGCGGAAAAACGCGTGGCCCGGGTCATCGGCGCCGACCCGGGACGGTGGTGGGCGTCGGAGGAGGGGCAACCCCCGTTCTTCACGAGGGTGCTTCTGGAACCGTATCTGGCCACGCTTCCCCTGGAGCGCTCGAAAGAAAGCGGCCCGCGGGCGTCCTGCCCGTTCTGCGGGGGCGCCGCCCTCGTCGGCCTTCTTCGCGAAGATCGCTCGGCCGGGGCGCGTCGGCGGACGCTTCAGTGTTCCCTATGCTCCCGGGAGTGGGACCTGGCGAGGGTGCTGTGTCCGGCCTGCGGGGAGGAGCGGCCGGAGAAGCTCCCGAGGTACGAGGCCGAGGAGATCCCCTGGGTCCGGATCGAGGCCTGCGACTCGTGCCTGAAATACGTGAAGGCGGTGGATCTCTCGAAGAGCCCGGAGGCGGAACCCGTCGTGGACGAGCTCGCCTCGACGCCCCTGGACGTCATCGCCCGCGAGCGGAGATACGCGAAGCTCGCCCCCAATCTCGCCGGTATATGACCGGGCGGCCGATCTCCTGGACCCTTCCGAAGCGCTTGTTCCGTGCGGTCGTTCTCAGGAAGCAGTTCAGCCGCGTTTTGAAGATCGCTGGCCGCCGGCGCGGTCCGGGTCAAGCCCCGCCCGTCCCAGCCGATTTCGAGTCACGTTTTCACCTCTCGATACTCACTAGTTCTACAAGGGGGGCTTGTTTTTCAGCGGGTCACGTTGCAGTCTTCCTATGAGAGTCGGCGGATCGGGATTCCGCCGGTCGGGCCCTCAGGTGAGGAAAGGAGGGACTGATGTCGCACGCGAGCAGGATCGTCCTGGCCCTGGCCGCGATCCTCGTGCTGCCCGTCGGATGCGGAGGCGACGGCGGGAGCGGCAAGGGCCCATCGGACTACGAAATATTCCTGGTTCAACGATCGGCGTCCGCCTCGGGCGCGGTCTCACAGGCCATCGAGGCGGGCAACGCGGGGATCCTCTCCAGCGGCTCCGGATCGTCGGCTCCGGGCCCGCACGCGGTGCCGGTCTACCCCGGCGCCACGCCCGCCTTCGACTTCGCGGCCGATGTCGACGTGATCCTCGACTTCGACGCCCTGGATGCGGACGGGAATGACCGGTTTCCGAACGCCTCGGGCCAGATCCACGTGACCGCCACGGGCACGAAAACGGGCACGACCGACGCCGGCGATGCGTCCTTCTCCGCGACGATCGCGGCCGTGACCGACCTGACCTTGACGGATCCCGAATCGGCGACGCAGACCACGGTCCCCTCGGGAGCCTCCTGGTCCTACCTGCTCACGGTGGTCTGGAGCCAGACCGACGCCGACAATTGGACGGTGACGGCGACGGCCACGACCAACATCGACGTGCCGAACGTGACAGTGGACGACGGCGTCACGATCCTGACCATCAACGTCCTCGGCCAGCGCGAGGTGGTTTCCTCGTTCACCCGCACGGCCGGAAGGTTGACGCATGAGCGCACGTTTCAGGGTTCCCTGACGACCACGGTGGATGACGGGACCACGACGGAAACCGTGACGATCCTGTTCGACAAGCCCGGCAAGGTCACGATCTCGGTCCTCGGCCATGTCTTCGGCCCGATGTCGGAGGGGAAGGTCTTCGCCCTTTTTCATGCCGTGATCACTTAACAGGGGGTGCGACCATGCGGCGATTCGCTTTGTCCTTGGCGGCGGGGTTCCTGGCGGCCGCGGCGGGTTGCGTGGTCGTGGCCGATGATTCGGGCCATCATCACGGCCGGGTCGTCGTGGTCGCCTCGAACCACATCTGCACGGCGGCGTGCGACCACTACTACTTTGACGGGGTCTGGTACGTCGTCGAGGTGGGCCACCGGCACGGGCCGGGGTGCGGGCACGTCCTCGTGGGCGGCAAGTGGGGAAGGTCCAATCCGGAGAAGCCCGGCCGGGTCGTCGAATCGAAGGAGAGGAAGGAAGCGGAGAAGGCGGAGAAGAAAGAGGAGAAGGAAGAGCGGAAGGACGAGAAAAAGGAAGAGCAGAAGGAAAAGAAAGAGAAGAAGGACAAGGATAAGGACAAAGACAAGGACAAAGACAAGGACTAGGGGCGGCGGTCCGCGCCCCGGGGGCTCAGCACTTCATCGTCTTGCGTTTCTTGCCGTGGCGGCCGGCGGCGATGATCTTCTTGATGTACTCCGTCGCGGCCGGAACCTTGCAGGAGGTTCCGTCCATTTCGACTTCAACCTCGCCGATCTTCGCCGCCGCCTCCAGCGCCTTCTTCGTCAGCGGCTTCACGGCCCCTCCCGCGCCGATGACGAACCCGTTCATCGCGTAGCGCGTCCGGTTGGGCGCCTTCCCGATGGCCTTCACGACCCGGTCGAGCAGCCTCTCGAGGGCCTTGAGATCGAGGTCCTTGTCCTCCCGATGAGCCATGATTCCGCCCAGGGTGGACCAGCCCGTCGCCGAGATCTTGTCCTCCGGCGAATCGATCCAGCGGAGCGCCAGTTCCCAGCCCGCGGGATTCTCGGCCGCGTTCCACGCGACGCTGTATTCGCTGATCAT
>DASXTT010000284.1:0-10231 GCA_036505255.1 Planctomycetota bacterium
GGAGCTCCTCCTGATGGGGCCCCGAGCCCTGCCGTTCCTGCGCGAAGAGCTGGCCGGCAGCGACGGAGACCTGAAGTCGCGGCTCGACTCCCTGATCGGAAAAATCGAGCGCAATCGCCGCCAGGCCGCGGCGCAGGGCAAGACGCTCCTCGTCCGCCTGACCGCCGAGGAGAGCCTCATCACGACCCTGCTCGCGGACATTCAGAAGTCGACGGGGGTTCCGATCGAAAACCGGAGCCCCCCGAGCTACGCCACGGCCACCGTCGCGGGAGACGGGATCAGCCTGTGGGACGCCGTCGACCGGATCTGCAAGACCCACGGTCAGCTCACCTGGGATATCTCCCAATGGGGAATCGTGGTCCGCGGAGAACCTTATGCCCCGCCTCCCATGGCGCTGAATTCGGGCTACGCCTTCCTCTTCCGGGAGTTTGTGCGCACCTCCGCCGGCAGGGACGGGAAGAACGTCGGTCTCCAAAGCGAGGCCTATGTGGCCGGTCCGCCCGGAGTGGTGACGGCCGCGGCCTACCTCACGTATGACGCGCTGACCGACGATCGCGGCACCGACCTCTTGAAGGGGCCCAAGGGGACCCCCATCGACCCTGTAACAAAAGGCTTCAATTTGCTCGCGGAGCCGGATATGCGCTATCCGCTCTTCGTGCACCTCGTCGACCTCCTGGCCCCTTCACCGGGCCACGCGGCCACCCGTGTCAAGACGTGCAAGGGAGTCGCGATCGTCCGGGCCGTCGTGGATTTGAAAAAGACCGTCGAACTCCGCGGACCGGCCTTGAAGAAAGGGGCCAAGGCCTCCGCCTCCGGGCTTTCGATCCGGATTGAAGAGTTCACCCTGGCGGGCGGACATCTCAAGATCGAGATGGATATCACCGACACGCGCGGCTCGGGGAAAAAGGACCGGAACCTTCCCTATCCCCAGGCCGCGGGGAAGGTGGTGGTTCGGGACGCGGATGGACGGGATGTCGCCCTCGCCCTGTCGCCCGGCGTCGGGCCATTGCCCGTCAAGGGCCCGGGAGGGACCTCGGCCAATGAAGTCGCCCGATACAGGGTCGAGGGCACCCTGAAAGCGGATTTGTCCGTCGTCGCGATCGAGGTCTGGGAACCCTCCGAGGTCGAAGAAATCAAAATCCCCTTCGACCTCAAGGACATTCCCTTCCGAAGGAGATAGCCTCCCGCCTCCTCCTTCCTGACTCGCGACTTCCTTTTTCGACTCCCGACTCGCGACTTTCGACTCATGACTTCCGGGTTGGACGTCCTCGCCTCCTCTTTGCTACGATCAGTTGTTTATCATGGACTCGCTCAACCCGTCCCCGGACCCCCAGATCGCCATCCGGGGCGCGCGCCAGCACAACCTCAAGGACATCTCCCTCTCCATCCCGCGCGACCGGCTCGTCGTCATCACCGGCCTGTCGGGGTCCGGCAAATCCTCCCTCGCCTTCGACACCATCTATGCCGAGGGCCAGCGGCGGTACGTCGAGTCCCTTTCCTCCTACGCCCGCCAGTTCCTCGAGCAGCTGCAGAAGCCCGACGTCGATTCCATCGAGGGCCTGCCGCCGACGATCTCCATCGAGCAGCGGGCGGGCCACGCCACGCCCCGCTCGACCGTCGCCACCGGCACCGAGGTCTACGACTACCTCCGGCTCCTCTTCGCGCGCATCGGCCGGCCGACGTGCTACAAGTGCGGGCGCGCCATCACCCAGCAGACCCCCGAGCAGATCGTCGACAACATCCTCGGTTATCCCGCGGGGACGAAGCTCGTCCTCCTGGCGCCCCTCGTGCGCGGCAAGAAGGGCTCCCACCGCGAGATCTTCGAGCATGTTCGCCGCGAGGGTTTCGTCCGCGTCCGGGTCGACGGCAAAATCGACGAGCTGAAAAACGTCATCACGCCGGACAGGAACAAGAAGCACGAGATCGAGGCCGTCGTCGACCGGCTCGTCCTCGAGCCCGGGCTCGGGAAGCGGCGGCTCGCGGACTCCGTCGAGACGGCGCTCAAGCTGGGCGGGGGCCTGCTCATCGCGAACGCGAACGGGAAGGACGCGCTCTTCAGCGAAAGCTACGCCTGCCCGTACTGCGGCGTGAGCTTCGGCGAGCTCCAGCCGCGGCTCTTCTCGTTCAACAGCCCGTACGGCGCCTGCCCGACCTGCGGCGGCCTGGGCACCCGGCCCGAAATCGACGAGGACCTCGTCGTCCCGGACAAGACGAAGACCCTGAAAGACGGCGCCGTCGAGCCGTGGCGGCGCCTCGGCCGCCGCATGACGATCCGCTATGGCCGGCGCCTGCGCGAGTTCTGCGAGCATTTCGGAGCGAAATACGCCGCGCCCTTCGAGAAGCTCGACCGCGAGCTCCGGCGCATCCTCCTCCACGGCACCACGCCCGAGGACGAGAAGAAGGGGGGCGCGTGGTTCGAGGGCGTCATCCCGAGCCTCATGCACCGGTTCGAGCACACGGAGAGCGACTTCATCAAGCGGCGCATCCTCGCCTACATGAGCGAGCTTCCCTGCCCGGACTGCCAGGGCCGGCGCCTGCGCCCCGAGGCCCTCTCCGTATTCATCGGCGGAATAAACATCGACGAGGTCACCCGGATGACGATCGGCGGGGCCGCGGCCTTTTTCGACGCGCTCGAACTGACGAAGGAGGAGCGCGCGATCGCCCGCCTCATCCTGCGGGAGATCCGGAGCCGCCTCCAGTTCCTCATGGACGTCGGCCTCGATTACCTGACGCTCGACCGGCGGAGCTCGACGCTCGCGGGCGGCGAGGCCCAGCGCATCCGGCTCGCCTCGCAGGTGGGAAGCGGCCTCGTCGGCGTCTGCTACGTCCTCGACGAGCCGACGATCGGCCTCCACGAGCGCGACAACCGGCGGCTCCTCGACACGCTCGTCAAGCTGCGCGACCTCGGCAATTCGGTGGTCGTCGTCGAGCACGACGAGGAGACGATCCGCCTGGCGGATCACATCGTGGACATGGGGCCCGGCGCGGGGATCCACGGAGGGGAGGTCGTCGCGCAGGGGGGAGTCGCCGACATCCTGGCTGAGAAGCGCTCGATCACGGGCCGTTATCTCTCGGGAGTCGAGGAAATCGCCCTGCCCCGGAACCGCCGGGACCTAAGGTCCGGCCGGGCCGTGGAGATCCGGGGCGCGCGGGAGAACAATCTGAAGGATCTGGCGGTGCGCGTTCCGCTCGGCGGCTTCGTGTGCGTCACGGGGGTCTCGGGTTCGGGGAAGAGCACCCTGGTGCAGGAGGTCCTGTACAAGGGGCTGAACCGGCTCCTTCACGGCGGGCGCGAAAAGCCGGGCGCCCACGACAAGATCTCCGGGTACATGGCACTCGAAAAAGTCGTCGTGATCGACCAGTCCCCGATCGGACGCACGTCGCGCTCCAACCCCGTGACGTACACCGGCGTCTTCGACGAGATCCGCCGCCTCTACGCGATGACGAAGGAGGCGAAGGCGCGGGGCTACTCGCCGGGGCGCTTCAGCTTCAACCTGAAGGGCGGGCGGTGCGAGCTGTGCGAGGGCCAGGGGACCAAGGTGATCGAGATGCACTTCCTGCCCGACGTGTACGTCCAGTGCGAGGAGTGCAAGGGCCTCCGGTACAACCGCGAAACGCTGGAGGTGAAGTACAAGGGGAAGGACATCGCGCAGGTGCTCGACCTGCCCATCGAGCAGGCGCTCGAGTTCTTCGCGAATTTCCCGAAGATCCACCGGATCCTCAAGACGCTCGACGAGGTCGGCCTCGGCTACATGGCCGCCGGCCAGTCCTCGACGACCCTGTCGGGGGGCGAGGCCCAACGCGTCAAGCTCGCGACCGAGCTGGGGCGGGCCTCGGCGGGCCACACGATGTACATCCTGGACGAGCCGACCACCGGACTCCATTTCGCGGACATCAAGAAGCTCCTCGCCGTGCTCGGGCGGCTCGTCGACCGGGGGAACACCGTCGTGGTCATCGAGCACAACATGCACGTCATCAAGACGGCGGACTGGATCATCGACCTCGGGCCCGAGGGGGGCGACCAGGGGGGCCGGATCGTGGCGGAGGGGACGCCCGAGGAACTGGCGAGGAAACCGGAGTCGCACACGGGCCGCTACCTGGCCCAATATCTGGCCCGGGAGAAGGCGGCGGTGTGAGCAGGAGCCGCATCCTGGTCGCCGACCTCCAGGCCGCGGTCCGCCTGCCGGTCGCCCGATTGAAGCGACTGGCCCGCGCCGTGATCGACGGCGAAAAACTCCGCCCCGGCGACCTATCGATCGCGTTCGTCGATCGCGCGACGATGCGCAAGGCGAACCGCCGCTTCCTGCGGCACGACTACGACACCGACGTGCTCGCGTTTACCCTGGAAGCCCCGATGCTCGGCGAGATCGTCATCTCGACCGACTTCGCCCTGAAGGAGTCCCGAACGCGCGGCCTCCCGGCGCTCGAGGAAGTGTCCCGGTACCTCGTCCACGGCATCCTTCATCTCGCCGGCTACGACGACCATTCACCCTCGAAAAAGCGGATCATGTGGAAGCGACAGGAGAGCTACCTGCCAACCCCGCGAATGACGCGGTCCGGGAGTGCCAGGAAAACACGACACGCGACGGGTAGCGGGTAGAGCTTCCAGTTTCCCGTTCTCCGATTCCAGCATGGTTCAAGCTCGAAGCTTCTGAAACGGGGAACGGGAAACGGAGAACGGGGAGCCTACTTCGCGGGCACCATGACCATCGCGCCACACTTGTAGCACGGGATCGTCGAGCCGGGCATGAACATGACGGTGTTGTAGAGGGTCGAGCACGACGGGCACGGCACCGCCATGCCCGACTGGACTTCGACGACGCGCCGGACCTGGGCCGGACCGATCAGGCCCCGGTGGACCATCAGCTCCCCGAGCCGGGGCGCCGACTCGGGATCGGCGCTCTTCTGGAATTCGAGGCAATGCGCGAGCTGGTCCGGCGTGCAGTAGCCCAGCCGCACCGCGACCTTCCCGAACAGGTTGTCCTCCCGGTTCGACTTTCCCTTCCCCCGCTGGCGATCCGCCATCTTCCGCTGGGAGTCGAGGATGAGCTCGAGGTCGGCCCGGTTGACGAGCCGGAGATCCATGAGCACGAGCCCCAGCGGAGGCGGGGGGCTCATCGCCGCCTGGACCTTCAGCGCGCCGTCGAGCTGCTCCGGCGTCAGGATTCCGAGCCCCACGGCGATCTGGCCGAAGAGGCGGTCGGTCTTCCTTCTATGTCGCGTTTCGGCGATGGAGATGCCTTTCCGCCAGGTACAACCCGGCGATCGTCTTGGCGTCGCGGATGAGGCCGCGTTCGATCATCCGCAGCGCGGCCCGGAAGGGGGTCCGCCGCGGCCGCAGGACTTCGTCCGGGTCTCCCTCGGCCCGGGCCGGGACGAGGTCGCGCCCGAGGTAGACGGTCATCAGCTCCGTGCAGAATCCGGGGGCGGTGAAGAACTCCGCGAGCTTCGTCAGCCGGCCGGCGCGGTGCCCGGTTTCCTCCGCCAGCTCGCGCTGGGCCGTGCGCCGGGGCGCCTCGCCCGGCTCGCGCGTCCCCGCGGGGATCTCGAGGATCTCTCCGCCCGCCGCGAGGCGGAACTGGCTCAGGAGGAGGACGTCTCCGTTCGGGAAGACCGGGACCACGGCCACCGCCCCGGGATGGTCGACGATGTGCAGGCGCGTCCGCCGCCCGTTGGGGAGGACGACGTCGCGGTCGACCAGCGTGAGGACGCGGCCGCGGAACCTCACCCGTTCGCGGAGCACGGTGAACGTCACGAGGAAAAGTCTACTGGCCCGACGCGGCCCGGTGTTCGAAAAAATACTCGAAGAAGGCCGCGATCCTCTCCTGGTCCGCCGGGGGAATCGCCGCGCCCGGCTTCCGGGACATCTTCCGGACCACCGCGCGCCAGGCGCCGGCCTTGACGTGCGCGGAAAAGGGCTCGTCCAGCGTGTGGCAGGCCGAGCAGCGCCGCTCCGCCAGCGCGAAGGCCGCCTGCTGCTCCGGGGGGTAGGTCGCGATGTCCTGCCGGATCGTCCGGCCGTCGGGCCCGAAGGGCCGGTCGAGAACGCTCCCCGCCGCGCACCCGGCGGCAATGAGGAGGAGGGCGAGAGGCCACGCGGGGCGGCGCATGGATCAGTACTCGACGACGACGCCCACGTGGACCACGATCGCCTTTTCGAAGTCGGAGGGGTCCCAGTATTCCACTGAGCCCTTGAGCGTCAGCCCCGGGCGGATCGAATAGACGACACCCCCCGCGAAGCGGGTGATCGTGTTCGAATCGTCCGTCGTGAGCGGAGTCGCGACGTTCACGGGGCCCGCGGGCCCCAGGAAAATGTTGTCGACCTTCATCGCGTCGTGGAGCAGGAAGCCCCGCAGTCCGTCGGCGATCGGGCCGTCGACCTGGATCACGTAGGCGGTTCGTCGCGATGTATCGATCTCCTGCGTCGGAGTGAAGAAGTCGGTGTCCCGCAGGACTCCCTCGAGCCGCAGGTTGAACGCGCCGAAACGGACCTGGAGTTCCACGGAGGCCATGAGGTACTCCAGGTCGGCGTCCGTGTCGTACCGGCCCCAGGTTGCCGAGGCACCGGCGGTGACGGGGTCGGCCGTGACGAGGACGCGCCCCGCGACCGCGGGCTCTCCGTTGGAGTCTCTGGGTTCCCGGGTGACGATGAAGTCGATGTCGGTGAGGAATCCCTTGAGCCCCCGCACCACCCCCAGCTCGACGCTGAGCTCGGTCGTCTTCGTCAGCCAGAATTTGCCGTTCATCGCGAGGCCGTTGTCGATGAAGGGAGCGGGCACGATCCCCATGTTGAAGGCCTTCTCCTGCACCATCCCGCCCATGATGTAGGGGAGCGGCTTGGTGGAAGACTCGACGTGGGCGGGACTCGTGCGGCGGCTGAACCCGCCGAAGGGGACGGGGATCCGCCCCGCGCGGAAGGTCCACGTGTCGTTGACCTGCCAGTCGACGAAAGCGTTCTGGAGCTGGAAGTCGTGGCATCCCACGCAGGCGCGGACCACGACGGTCATGCCCTTGTCGATGTGGTAGGTGCCCCCGAGCGAGTACTCCCCGATGAACCCCTCTTCAGGGTCGGGGCTTCGCTGGCCCTTATCGGCCTCGACGGCGCTGAGGTCGGTGAAGAGCGTCCCCTGGACGGTCCACTTGGGGAACTCCTCCTCCTGTTTCGCTTTCCGGCCCGGATCGGCTTGGGCGGCCGCGGGCAGGGCGAAGGCGCAGAGGCAGAGTACGGCGACGGCGGGCTTTAGCCACGCCGAAGCGGCTCCGGCCGCGAAGGCGGGCGTCGCGGGGCGCATCAGTTGTTCAGTGCCCCTTCTTCGATCCAGTCGAAGATGATGTCCTGGTTCCCCGCCGAGAGGGGGGTCTGGCCGAAGGGCATCCGAACACCGCACGCCGGGGTTGGTTCGCTGATCTTGTTCCAGAGGAAGCTCGTGGAGGCGTCCCCGGGCACCACGCGGGTGCCCCATTGCGCCGTCCCCGCCACGCCGGCGCACTGCGAAGCCGCGTTGACCCAGCTCGTGTAATTGAGCGCGTCCGTGGTGTAGTTCATGTTGATGAAGTCGGGGGCCTGGGTGGCCTGGCCGCCCGGCTGGTGGCAGGCGACGCAGAGCGACGTGACGACCGAACGCACGTTGGCGCTGAACGAGGTGAAGGTCGTGGCCGTGACGACATCGGTGTTCAGGCTGGAGTTGCCCGCCTGGTCCCGCGCGCGCACCGCGAAGGAGAAGAGGGTGCGCGGGGTCAACTGGGTGAGCGTGGCCGTGGTGCCGCCCGCGATCGTCGTGGCGTCGGGGACGTCGAAGTTGAAGCACCCGGACGTGGAGACGAAGACGTCGTAGGTGATCTGGGCCGCCAGGCTGGTGTTGTCCGTGGCGTCCACCCAATCGATCATGACCTCCATGCCGTTCACCATGTTGTTCCAGGCCGGCGTGGCGGTCATTCCGGTCGCGTCGAAGACCGGCCGGACCCCGTCCGCGTTCGGTCCGGCCGTGAAAGTTCGCGTGATCGGCGTCAGCGCTTCGCCGTCGTCGTCCATGAGGGCGGCCGTGAGGCTCACGGTGTACTGGAAGGAAACTTGGAGCGGCGAATTCGGGACGAGCTGGACCCGGTTGTTGCAGGCGACGTACGTAACGGTCGAGGCCACGGGGGTCCCGCTCAAGGTCTCGGTGAGCGTCACCGAGGTGTTGCTTACCGTCGCGGGATTTACGATGTCATTGAAGCTGACCAGCACCAGGGGGGCGAGCGGAACGTCGGTCGCCCCGTTGGCCGGGAATTGCGCGGTGGAAATGAAAGAGGAAGGACCCGGAGGCGCGGGCGGGGCCGGGGGATTGTCGCCGCCACCGCCGCCTCCACCTCCGCACGCATGGACGAAGGCGCACAGCGCGAGAAGCGCGAAAGCGGGGACGACGAGCCGGCCGCGCACGGATCGGGACTGCTTGGCAGAATTCATCGGTGTCCGTCCTCTAAAGATCCCGTGTTGAAACAGCCCCCCCTCAGGAAAAAACAGCGGCCGGGGAGCGGCCATTCAACCGAATTGGATTTTCGCGGTCTACTTTTTTTCGCGGGCGGAGGCGGGAACCGCGGAGGCGCTCCCGGAATCGGGCCCCGGGGCCGCCGCGGTGACGTCGTAGAGGAAGGCGTATTTGTTGTCGCGAAGCCAGTCGAAGACCGAGTCGAGCGGCACGAGGATCCCCAGGTGGGGCACGGGCGTCGAAACCGGATTGTCGAAGGTGCAGATCATCGCGGAGACGCCGATCAACTCGAGCGTTTCCCGGTGGAAGACGCCCCCTCCCGAATTCCCGAAGATGGTGGGCGCGCTCATCATCCAGAAGCGCTCGCCGTTCACCTCCTTGTGGAGCGTCGTGATCTCCCCGAAGGAGGGAAGCGGGTCGTGGCCGAGCGGGCACCCCACGGTGTAGATGGGCGTGAAGACGGTCGTTTCGCGGACCCGCTCGCGGGAGGCGAGGCGGGCGGCGACCGGGTAGCGCCGCGTGGTCCTCATTTTCAGGAGCGCCAGGTCGCGCCGCTCGTCCTGGAGGACCAGGTCGCCTTCGGCCGACTCGGGCTCGCCGCTCTCGCCGTAGATTTTCACCTGGACGGGGGGCCGCGGCGCCGGGGGGGTGGTTTCGCGGTCGCCCGACTTCCGGACCACGTGCAGGGCCGTGAGGATGTACGTGCCGAAAGCTCCGTCCGCGTCGCGCTCGGAGCGGATGAGGGTGCCGCCGCCCACGCTTCCATGTCCGCAAACTTGGACCGAAGGCCTGAGGATCGAACGGTCGAGGAGGGCGGCGTCGCGCGAGGCGTCCTTCTTGAGCCGTGCGACGGCGTCGCGAAGCCCGCGGAGGGACCCGTCCGTGCCCGCGACCTCGACGGCGACCGCGTCCATGCGCTTGCCGAGATCTTCGAAGGCGCCGTCGGGCCTGGCCAGGCGGACGTCGAGCCGGTCGAGGCGGTCTCCGATGGCCGCGAGCCTCCGGGAATTGTCCTCGCGCTCCCGGACCAGCTCGGCCTCCAGGGCGGACCGCTGGGGATCGGTCGAGGGGCGGGAAGCGTAGATGATAAGCGCCGCCGCGCCGAGGAGGACGGCGGCCGAGGCGATCCTTCCCGACATGTCAGATACCCTCTCTTCCCTATATGTCGGCATGGCGAGGAAGACCCTTGAGCCGACGAGAGCACGGGACGAGGTCCTAGGTCCGATGTCCGAAGTCCAAAGCTCCGGCACAGTCCATCCGCCTTTGGACTTTGGACATTGGACCTCGAACCTCGGATCTCGGACTTCGGACTTCGGACTTTGGACTTCGGACTTTGGAGGTCTCTTCAAGGTCGGGTCTTGAGCGTCGCGGTTTCCCCGCTATAATGGCGCCTCCCCATGGCGGACTCGTCCCCGAAACAACCGGTCTCTCCGCGCGCCGGCCGCGAGCTCATCCCGACGCTGGTCGAGGATGAGATGAAGGATTCCTACCTCAACTACGCGATGAGCGTCATCGTCTCGCGCGCGCTTCCCGACGCGCGGGACGGCCTCAAGCCCTCCCAGCGGCGCATCCTGATCGCGATGAACGACCTCAACCTCGGCCCGCGCGCCAAGACGCGCAAATGCGCCAAGATCTGCGGCGACACCTCCGGCAACTACCACCCGCACGGCGAGTCCATCGTCTATCCGACCCTGGTCCGCCTCGCCCAGGATTTCTCCACGCGGTACCCGCTCGTCCACGGCCAGGGCAACTTCGGCTCGGTC
>DASXTT010000285.1:0-21487 GCA_036505255.1 Planctomycetota bacterium
CTCGGCCTCTCGTACCTCGACGTCGGCAAGGCCGACCAGGCGGTCGCCGCCCTGAAGGAGGCCCTGGAGGCCGATTCCTCCGACGTCTCCGCCGCGGCGGCCCTCGCCGAGGCCCACACGCGCGCCGGGGATTACGAGGCGGCCGAGAAGGTCCTCGAACGGTACCTGAAGAAGCATCCGGACCACGCCGACCTCCTCTACGTCCAGGGGCTCGGACTCGATTTCCAGGGCTACCACGACGAGGCGGTGCAGAAGTACGAGCGGGCGCTGGAGAAGGAGCCGGGCCATCCCCGGGCCCTCTTCCGGCTCGCCTACCTCTACGACTTGGCCGGCGAGGACGACCGCGCGCTGGAACTGTACGAGCAGCTCCGCCGCCAGAGGCCCATCCACGTGAACACGATGATCAACCTCGGGATCTTCTACGAGGACCGGAACGAGTTCGAAAGGGCCGCGGAGTGCTTCCGCGCCGTCCTCGAGTATTTCCCGAACCATCCGCGCGCCCGGCTCTACCTGCGGGACGCCGAGGCGTCGCTGAGCATGTTCTACGACGAGGAGGCGGCCCGGCGCGAGGCGCGCCTGGTCCAGGTCCTCGGCCAGCCCCTGGCGGACGTCACCTTCTCCCAGCGCGTGCGGAACGCCCTCCAGAAGCTCGGCCTGACCACGCTCGGCGACCTGGTCCAGCGCACCGAGGAGGAGCTCCTCGAGATCCCGAACTTCGGCAAGACCTCCCTGCGCGAGGTGAAGGAATTCCTCACCTCCAAGGGCCTGAACCTGGCCAGCGGCGGGGAGCCCGCCGCGGCGCCCGGCGAGCCGGCGGAGGGCGAGGCGAGCGAGGAGGTGCGGAACCGCGCCCTCGCCGACTTCGAATGGTCCGGCCGCATCCGCAAGGTTTTCGAGAAGCTCGGCGCGATCACCGTCGGCGACCTGCTGAACTACACCGAGACCGATCTGCTGCGGAGCAAGAACCTCGGGAACACCTCGATCAAGGAGATCCGGCAGAAGCTCGGGACCCTCGGCGTGGCGATGAGGGCTGAGTAAGGGAACCCTCACAGGCTTCGGACTTCCGACTTCAGGCTTCAGAAGTTGTCAGTCGAGGCGAGGGGCGCCTGAGTACTTCTGATAACTGTGGACTGTCGGCTCCTCTCTGAAGTCTGATGTCTGAAGTCTGACAACTAACCCTGCATGTCGCCAGAGCAGAAGCTCGTACTACTGATCTTCGCCGGGGTATTCGGGCTTCTCGTAGGCAGTTTCCTCAACGTCTGCATCTTCCGCCTGCCTCGCGAGTGCATGTCCATCGTCCGCCCGCGGTCGCGGTGCAACTCCTGCCGGAATTTCATCGCGTGGTACGACAACCTCCCGGTCGTCAGCTGGCTGATCCTCCGGGGACGCTGCCGGAAGTGCGGCGTGAAGATCTCCCCGCGCTACGCGGCGGTCGAACTGCTCACGGGGGCGATCTTCGCGTGGGCCGCTTACGTCCAGCTGTACCACGGGACGTTTCCGGATGGAACGCCTCTCAGCGGCCGGCAGAGCTCGGCGTGGTTCGCGGTCCAGACGTACCTCGCCTCCGCCCTCATCGTCTGCACGTTCATCGACCTCGAGTTCACCATCCTTCCGGACGAAATCACGCTGTCCGGAACGGTCCTCGGACTGATCGCCGGCGCGGCCTTCCCCTTCATCTACGAGATGACGGGGGAGGCGCCCTGGTTCCAGCCGGGCCATTTTGCCTGGCTTCCGGCGGCCTTTCGCGGACCCTTCACGGGGCTCGTCCACGCGGCGGCGGGAGCGGCGGCCGGCGGCTTGATCATCTACGCGATCGGGGTCCTCGGCAAACTCGCCTTCCGCAAGGAGGCGATGGGATTCGGCGACGTGAAGCTCATGGCCTTCCTCGGGGCCTTTCTCGGGCCCAAGGCGGTCCTCATGGCCCTTTTCGTCGCCGTGTTCCTGGGGGCCTTCTTCGGGATCGGCAAGTATGTCGTCCTGCGGAGGATGGGGTACGTCCCCTTCGGCCCCTTTCTCTCCGCGGGGGCGCTCGTCATGGTCTTCGCCTCCGGACCCGTGTGGCGGGGATTCGACGCCTATCTCACCCTCCTTCGGGGCCCCCGCTGATTTTTTCGCCGGGGCGTCAAGAAGGTCCCCCTCGCGGCCGATACAACCTGTAGGAGAGAGGGTTCGGTCACGCCCTCCCTGTTTTTCAAGCCCGACCATTTCGAGGGGGAAGTGCCATGACACGCATCATCGCCGCCATCGTGGTCCTCGCCGGCGCCGCCGCCGGGACGATCGGTTGTTCGGGTCCCGACCTCCAGCCCCAAGTCGACCAGCTGACGCGGGAGCGGGAGGACCTGGTCCGCGAGAAGACCTCGCTCGAAGGGCGGCTCTCGGCCTCCGAGGCGCGCGAAGCGGCGCTCCAGCGGGAGGCGACTTCGCGGGGCGGGAAGCCCCGCAAGTCCGAGGTGACCCTGCCCGAGGATCTGAAAGGCCAGGGGGTCTCGGTGCGGAGCCGGGGGAACGACACGGTCATCGACCTGCCCTCCGACGTTTTCTTCGGCAGCGGGTCGTCGAAGCTGACCCCGGCGGGGGAGAAGGCGCTCGCCCGGGTCGCCGAGGTCGTCCGGAAGACTTTCCAGGACTCCATGATCCGCGTGGAAGGCCACGCGGACAGCGATCCCATCCGCCGGACAAAAGGCAAGTACCACTGCAACTGGGAGCTTTCCTTCGAGCGGGCGCACGCGGTCGTTCACTATCTCATCGACAAGGCGGGCTTCGACCCGAAGCACCTGTCGGCCGACTGCTTCGGGGACACCCAGCCGCTCGATCCGGCCAACAAGGCGAAGAACCGCCGCGTCGAGATCGTCGTGGCCCGATAGGCGCCGCGGCGCTCCGGCAAGGGTCACGTTCCGCGAGCCTCACGGCTCGGGTCCGGGACCCTAGACTCGGGCCGCCCGCAGGGTTATACTTTTCTGAGAAATCCGGCGGAGCCGGCTCCCCGAACCGTTCCAGCCAGGCCCGCCGTCCGGCAACGTCCCTTCGCGCGCGGAGGGGGCGGTCTTGCCCTGTTCCGGAACGGCGCCGGTCCCAGAGGAGGCCGCAAGGCCGATGGCCAAGTACGACACCCGGGACATCCGCAACGTCGCCTTCGTCGGGCACAGCGACTCAGGCAAGACCTCGCTCGCGGACGCCATCCTCTACCGGGGGAAGGCCGTCACGCGCCAGGGGACCATCGAGGAAGGAACCTCCGTCTTCGACTTCGAGCCTGAAGAGAAGGAGCGGCGCACCTCCATCGACCTCGCCGTGGCCTCCGTCAACCACCTCGGGCGCGAGCTGAACCTCTTCGACGCCCCCGGCTACTCCGACTTCGTCAGCGAGGCGATCTGCGCCCTCAACGCCGTCGAGTCCGCGGTGGTCTGCGTACACGCCGGCCACGGCCTCAAGGTGAACACGCGCAAGATGTGGGATCGCGCGACCCGGGCCGGCGTCGCCCGCGCGGTCTGCATCAACAAGATGGACCACGAAAACGCGGACTACGCGAAGGTGCTCGCCGAGATCCGCGAGAGCTTCGGCCGGGAATGCGTCCCGATCCTGTTCCCGTCGGGGCAGGGAGCCGGCTTCAAGGGGGTCGTGAGCCTGATCGACAAGCCCGACCAGATCCCCGCCGAGCACGCGGAGGCCGCCTCGCAGGCCCGGGAGTCGCTCTACGAGATCGACGACCGGATGATGGAGGAGTACCTCGAGGGCAAGGTCCCGACCGCGGAGGAGATCCAGAAGGCGCTCCCCAGGGCGATCGCCCAGGGGAAGGTCGTGCCGGTGCTCTGCGACTCCGCGCGGAAGGACATCGGCGTGGCCGAGGTGATGGACTTCATCGCGAAGTACCTCCCCTCGCCGCTCGAAGGCCGGCCCCGGAAGGGCGAGGATCCCGAAAAGAAGTCGGAGCTGGTCCGCGAGCCCAAGGCCTCGGCGCCCCTCTCGGGGCAGGTCTTCAAGGCGGTCGCCGACCCCTTCGTTCACAAGCTCTCGTACATCCGCGTCTACAGCGGCACGCTGACGAACGAGGCGCAGATCTTCAACCAGCGGACGGGGAAGGCGGCCCGCATGGGGGGCATGTACAAGCCGTTCGGCAAGGACCCCCGGCCGTGCACCGCCGCCGTCGCGGGCGACATCGTCTGCGTCACCAAGGTCGACGACCTCAACACGTGCGACACGGTGTGCGATCCCGCGCACCTCATCCACTACCCGGGGTACGCCTTTCCGGTGCCGATGGTGTCCCTCGCCGTGGAGCCGAAATCCAAGCAGGACCTCGCGCGGATGTCGGAGTCGGTCCACAAGATGGCCGCGAGCGACCCGACGTTCAAGTTCTCGCGCGACCCGGGGACGGGAGAGCTCGTGATTTCGGGCATGAGCACGCTCCACCTGGACGTCCTCATCCACCGGCTGAAGCGGAAATTCGAAGTCCAGCTCGTGACGCATCCGCCCAAGATCGCGTTGAAGGAGACGATCCTGGGTTCGGCGGAGGGCCACTACAAGCACAAGAAGCAGAGCGGCGGCCGCGGCCAGTACGGCGAGGTGTATCTGCGGGTGCGCCCGACCGCGCGCGGCGAGGGCTTCAAGTTCACCGACTCCATCACCCAGGGCCGCATCCCCCAGCAGTTCATCCCGCCGATCGAAAAGGGTGTGCGCGAGACGCTGGAGCGCGGGGTCATCGCGGGCTACCCGGTGGTGGACGTCGAGGTCGAAGTCCACGACGGCTCGTACCACGACGTGGATTCGGGGCCGGAATCGTTCAAGCTGGCGGGATCGAAGGCCTTCAAGGAGGCCTTCCGGGCGGCGAAGCCGGTGCTCCTGGAGCCGATCGTGACCATCGAGATCGTCATCCCCGCCCAGCACATGGGCCACATCACCGGCGACCTGAACGCGCGGCGGGGGCGGATCCAGGGGATGGACGCGCAGGGAAACCTGCAAGTGATCCGCGCCCAGATACCGATGAAAGAGATCATGAGCTATTCGACCGACCTCCACTCCGTGACCGGCGGGGAAGGGAGCTACTCGATCGAGTTCTCTCACTACGATCCCATGCCGCAGCGGCTCACGGACGAGGTCATCGCGCGGGCCGCGGTGCACAAGGAAGAGGAAGAGTAAGGGAATCGCGCATTTCGATGCGCGATTCCTGGTCAGGAATTGCGAAGCAATTCCCGAAGAGTAACCGAATACGGGGGGCCGTCATGGTCAGCCTGGAAGAGCTCCTGCAGTTGCTGGTTCAGCGCGGCGGTTCGGACCTCCACCTGGCCGCGGGGTCGCCTCCGAGGATCCGCGTCGACGGCCAGCTCAAGCCGACCGAGTTCGAGGTCCTGTCCAAGGACGAGGCGCAGAAGCTCGTCTACGGGATCCTGAGCGACGAGCAGATCGCCCGCTTCGAGAAGGACTGGGAACTCGACTTCTCGTTCGGCGTCGAGAACCTCGGCCGGTTCCGCACGAACGTCTTCCTCCAGCGCAGCTCGGTCGGCGCGGTCTTCCGGCTCGTGCCGAACTCGGTGCGCGGGTTCGACGACCTCGGGCTCCCCCGCAAGGTCTGCCAGGAGCTGTGCGAGCTGCCCCGCGGCCTGATCCTGGCCACCGGCGCCACGGGAAGCGGAAAGTCGACGACCCTCGCGGCGATGATCGACTACATCAACGCGACCGAGCACGACCACATCATCACCGTCGAGGACCCCATCGAGTTCGTCCACCGGAACAAGAACAGCCTGATCAACCAGCGCGAGGTGGGCTCCGACACCCGCGAGTTCAAGACGGCCCTCCGCCACATCCTGCGACAGGACCCCGACGTCGTCCTCATCGGCGAAATGCGCGACCTCGAGACGATCGAGGCGGCCCTGACGATCTCCGAAACGGGCCACCTGACCTTCGCGACCCTGCACACGAGCGACGCGGTCCAGACGATCAACCGCATCATCGACGTCTTCCCCGCCTACCAGCAGCAGCAGGTCCGGACGCAACTCTCCTTCACGCTCTCCGCGATCTTCTGCCAGCAGCTCATTCCGAAGACGAACGGCAAGGGCCGCGTGCTCGCCGCCGAGATCCTGACCATGACCCCGGCCGCGCGGTCGCTCATCCGCGAGAACAAGGCGCACCAGATCTACTCGGTGATCCAGACGTCCGGCAAGGTCGGGATGCGGACGATGAACCAGTCGCTCTACGAGCTCTACAAGGCGGGACACGTCACGTACGAGATCGCGTTGCAGTACAGCGGGGATCCGGAGGACCTGAAGAAGACGTTCCAGCGCGGGTAGGGGAAGCAATGTCGAATCTGCCGAAGGTGGTGAAGAAGAACCTGCAGGACATCCTCAAGGACGAGGGCCTCCTGAAAGAGGAGGTGCTCGGCGAGGTGGTGAGCCGCCAGAAGGCGAGCGGGATGCCACTCCACCGCGTCCTTCACGAGATGGGGCTGCTCTCCGAGGTGGACCTCCTGCGGGCGATCAGCCGGCAGCTCAACCTGCCGTACATCGACGCGTCGTCGTATCGCGTCGCGCGCGACGTCGTGGGCCTCTTCCCCGTCACCCAGATGATGGAGCACCAGTTCACGGTGCTCGACAAGATCGGGCGCGTCCTCCTGGTGGCCATCGCGGGGCCGCCGCCGCACGACGTCGTCGAGGCGATCGAGAAGCGGACGGGATCGGTCGCCTTCTTCTACCTTTCGACCGTCTCCCAGATCGAGGGGAACATCTCCAAGTTCCACATGACCGGGCCGACGGAGCCGGCCGGGGCCAAGTAGGGGGTTCCGATGAAGGACAAGTTCGCCCAGCGCATCAAGAAGGTGCTCCTGAAGCACGGGGCGGGGGATGTGAACCGGCTCGAGGAGGCGTTCGCCGCCGCCGAGAAGGCCGACGTGACCTCGCTGGCCGACTTCCTCCTCCAGCGGGAGTACCTCGACGAGACGAGCCTCCTGAGCGCCATGGCCCAGGAGACGAATTTCTCGCCGATCGACCTCGACAAGATCGCCCCGGCCAAGGAGGCGCTCGAGTCGCTCAACCAGGAGCTCGCCTCCTACTACTGCGTCCTTCCCGTCGCCCGCCTCGGCAACCTCCTCACCCTCGCCGTGGGCAACCCGTTCGACATCCTGAAACTCGACGACGTGCGGACCCTGACGAACTGCGACCTGCGCACCGTGGTGAGCACCGAGCGGACGATCCGCCGGAACATCGCCCGCGCTTACGGAGGCGATGCCAACGGGGGCGACGGCGCCGAGGCCGCGCTGACCACCCCGTCCGACGCGGCCCAGGCGGCCGAGACGGCCCTCGCGGAGATGAACCCCGATGATCTCCCGGACGTCGACATGGAGATCAAGAAGGACGTCGAGGAGGTCGTCGACCTCTCGAAGGCGCAGGCGGAGGCCTCGGGCTCCCCGGTGATCAAGATCGTCAACAACCTGATCATCAAGGCCCTCTCGGAAAGGGCGAGCGATATCCACATCGAGCCCTTCGAGAAGGTCATCAAGATCCGGATCCGCATGGACGGCGTCCTCCGCGAGACGCACACCCCTCCGCGCAACCTCCTGAACTCGATCATCTCGCGCATCAAGATCATGTCCAACCTGGACATCGCCGAGCGGCGCGTCCCGCAGGACGGCAAGTTCCAGGTCAAGTTCGAGGGCCGGCAGGTCGACTTCCGCGTCTCGATCATGCCCACGATCCACGGGGAGAAGGCCGTCCTCCGCGTGCTGGACTCGTCGAGCCTCAACATGGGCATCTCCCAGCTCGGCTTCGAGAAGGAGGCCGAGATGGCCTTCCGCCGCGCGCTGGCGGCTTCCTACGGGATGCTCCTCGTCACGGGCCCGACCGGCAGCGGCAAGTCGACGACCCTGTACGCCTCCCTGCGCGAGGTGCTCGATCCCGAGGAGAACGTCTGCACCGTGGAAGACCCCGTCGAGTACCAGCTCGAGGGCGTCATCCAGGTCCCGGTCAACGTCAAGCGCGGCCTGACCTTCGCGGTCGCGCTTCGCAGCCTCCTCCGCCAGGACCCGGACACGATCATGATCGGCGAAATCCGCGACTTCGAGACCGCGGACATCGCCGTCAAGGCGGCCATCACGGGCCACCTGGTCTTCTCGACGCTCCACACGAACGACGCGGCGAGCTCGATCACCCGCCTCATCGACATGGGGATCGACAAGTTCATGGTGGCCTCCTCCACCATCCTTATCGCCGCCCAGCGCCTCTGCCGGAAGCTCTGCGACAAGTGCAAGGCGCCCCTCGAGGTGATGCCCGAGAAGAAGTACGCGCTCGGGCTCGGGTTCCTCGAGTCGGACTTCGCGAACTGGCAGCTCTGGAAAAAGGTGGGCTGCAACGCCTGCACCGCCGGGTACAAGGGCCGGTTCGCCATCCTGGAGGCCCTCGAGATCAACGAGGAAATCCGGCGCATGGTCGTCGAGGGGCAGTCGGCGGTGCCCATGAAGCAGGCCGCCATCAAGGGGGGCCTCCTCACCCTCCGCCGGACCGGGCTCCTGAACGCCATGCGCGGGAGAACGACGCTCGAGGAGGTCATCCGGATGACCATGGGAGATTAGCCGGACTTCAGGCTTCGGACGTCAGACTTCAGAAAGAGGTCCACAGTTTTCAGTTTGAGGTTCGGGGGGCATTACGAACGGAAGTCTGAAGTCTGTAGTCTGAAGTCTGCCAGGTGGGTGTAAACTAGTTCAGGGAGAGGGCCTTCGAACCGGGAGGTTTTTCGCCATGGCTCAGTTCACGTACGAGGCGCGGTCCGCCGACGGCAAGAAGGTCGACGGCAGCGTCAAGGCCGCCGACCGCAACTCCGCCATCGACCAGATCAAGAAGAAGAACCTGACCGTCGTCCAGATGGTCGAGGACCGGGGCCTCGCCGCCAAGCGGACCCTTTTCGGCCGCCCGCCCCGCGCCAAGGTCCGGACCAAGGACATCTGCATCGTCACCCGCCAGCTCTCCACGATGATCTCGGCGGGCATCCCCCTCCTCGAGTCCCTCGAAATCCTGTGCGAGCAGGCGACGGACGCCGGGTTCCATCGGGTCATGGACCGCATCATCGAGCGCGTCCGGTCCGGCACGGACTTCTCCACGGCCCTCTCGGAGCACCCGAAGATCTTCTCGAACATCTTCGTCAACATGATCAAGGCGGGCGAGGCGTCGGGCAACCTCGACGTCATCCTGACCCGGCTCGCGGAGTACCTCGAGTCGATCGAGGATATCAAGCGCGAGGTGAAGGCGGCGATGGTCTACCCGACCGTGTCGCTGACCATGATCCTGGCCATCACCACCGGCCTCGTCGTGGGGATCGTCCCCAAGTTCAAGGTCATCTTCGAACAGCTGGGAATGACCGGCGACGACCTTCCGGTCCCGACCAAGGTCCTGCTCCAGGTGAGCTGGTTCCTGCAGAACCAGTTCCTGCTCCTGTGCGGAATGATCATCGCCGTCGTGATCGGCTTCGTCATGTTCAAGCGGAGCCGGCCGGGGATGAAGATCTGGCACCGGTTCCTGCTGAACATGCCGCTCTTCGGCCAGCTCTTCCGCAAAGTGGCCATCTCCCGATTCGCCCGGACCTTCTCGACCCTGATCCAGAGCGGCGTCCCGATCCTCGGGGCCCTGGACATCGTGGCGGGGACCGCGGGCAACGTGATCATCGAGGAGGCGGTGCTGAAGGCCAAGGACGCCGTCAGCCGCGGCGAAACGCTGGGCGAACCGCTGGCGGCCACGAAGGTCTTCCCCCCGATGGTCACGCGCATGATCGCGATCGGCGAGAAGACGGGCGCGCTCGAGAAGCTCCTGTCGAAGATTTCCGACTTTTACGACGCGGAAGTGAAGGCCGCCGTCAAGGCGATCACTTCGCTGATCGAGCCCCTCATGATCGGCATCATGGGCCTGATCGTCGGCGGCATCGTGCTGGCGATCTTCATGCCGATCATCAAGCTCCAGCAGACGCTCGGCAGCAAGTAGGCGCCCGAGGGCGCCGCCGTCGGCTCTCGGCTTTCAGCTGTCAGCGGGGAGCCTTCTGGCTGAAAGCTGAAGGCTGACTGCTGAAAGCTCCGCAGAATGACATCGGTTAGGCTTCCTCCCGTCCGGGAGGGGCTCCTGGAAGGGCGGCTGAAGCGGCTCTGCTTCCTCCGCGCGATCGTCGCGGGGGCGGGGCTGGCCGCCTTCCTCTTTTCGGGGTTTCGCACTCCCGGCTTCAATCCCCTCACCCTGCCGCAGTTTCACCTGCTGCTCGGAGCCGGCCTCGTCAATTTTGTCTACCTCGGGCTCCTCCGCACCACCCTCGATCGGCGCGCCCTCATCATGGCGCAGCTCGTGATCGACGTCCTCACGATCAGCGGCCTCGTCTTCGTGGCCGGCCCCCTGACGCCCCACGCGTACTTCTACTTCGCGGTCGTCTTCCTCGCGGCCATCCTCATAGGACCCGGGGCGTCGATGGGCTTCGCGGCCTTCTCGGGCGTCCTCTACGGCTCCCTCGCGTTCATCTACTACTGGATCTCGGTGGCGGTCTCGGAGCCGACCCTCGCGAAGAGCCCGGCGCTCCTGAAGCTGCGGGACCTGATGTCCTCGGAGGACCTGGAGCGTTTCAACGAGCCGGGGCGCATACCCCAGGCGGTCCTGTTCGTGGGCGCCCTCCACGTCGTCGCGTGGCTCGCGGGGAAACTCGCGGAGGAGATCAGCCGCGTCCGGATCCTGAACGACGAAATCCTGGTGAACATGTCCGGCGGGGTCATCGCGGTCGACCGGACGGGGGGCGTCGTCTTCGCGAATCCGCAGGCGACGGAACTCCTCGGGATCCGGGAGCCCCCGTCCCGGCTCGTGGGCCGGCCCTACGGCGACGCCTTTCCCCCGGAGATCGCGGCCGTCATCCGGCGCGGACTCCAGGAGCGCGGGCGCCTCCAGCAGGAGCTCCGGGTCGGCGAGCGACCGCTCGAGATCTCCATCTCCCAGCTCGCCGACGGTCGCGGGGGCGGGATCCGCGGCGCGGTCGCCATCATCAACGACCTCACCCTCCGCCAGCAGATGGAGCGCGTCACCGAGCGGGCCGAGCGATTCCGGGCCCTTCTCGAGATGAGCGCGGGCATCGCCCACGAGATCCGGAATCCGCTCGCCTCCATCCGCGGCGCCGCGCAGGAGCTGGACGCCTCCGCGCTCCCGGGCGAGGACGACCGCCGCCTCATGCAGGTGGTCCTGCGCGAGTCCGACCGGCTCGACAAGATCGTCAGCGAGTTCCTCGAGTACGCGAGCGACCGCCCCGTCGACCTCGCCCTCGTCAACGTGCCCGAGCTCCTGGGTGAAGTGCAGACGCTCCTCCGCGCGCGGGAGGAGGGGAAGGCCGCGGTTCTCCAGCTCGAGTCGCCGCCCACCCTGGTGGCGAAGGGCGCCCCGGACCAGCTGAAGCAGGTTTTCCTCAACCTCGGACTCAACGCGCTCGAAGCCTGCGGGCCCGGCGGCAAAATCCAGATCCGGTGCGCGCCCGCCACCTCGCCCATCGACCCCCGGCCCGGGATCCGGATCGAGTTCGAGGACAACGGCCCGGGCATCCCGAAGGAGGACATGAACCGCCTCTTCTCCCCGTTCTTCACGACGAAACCGCGCGGGACGGGGATGGGGCTGGCGATCGCGCGCAAGATCGTCACGGCCCACGGGGGGACGATCTCCCTCGACAGCGAGCCGGGCAAAGGCACGATCGCCCGCGTGTGGATTCCCGCCTCGTGAAGCTGGCCGGATTCGCCGGCGCGGCCGGGCTGGCCCTCGCCCTCGCGGCGATTCTCTTCGCCTGGCCCGGCTTCGGATACGACGAGGTGCGCCGCCCGGCGGTCCTTCTCGGCGCGGCCCTCGTCCTCGCCGCGGGCGCGGGCCGCTCGCCACCCGCCTCGTGGCTCCTCAAGCTGGCCGACCTGGCCCTCCTCGCGCTCGCGATCTCATCGCTCGTCGCCGTCAATCGCACGGAGGCCGCCGCGGCGCTCTTTCCGGCCGCCGTCGCGTGGGTCTCTCTTCGCGGCGCGGCCTCGGGCTGGATTCCCCGGCCGTTCCTCGAACGATGGGGCCTCGTCCTGGTTACCGCGACCGGCATCCTCTTTTCCGGATACGGGCTGTGCCAGTACGCCGGCGCAGACTTCCTCGGCCTGGGGCTGGGTCGCGAGGCGGTCTCGACGCTGGGCAACACCAACTACGCGGGTTCCCTTTCGGCCGCCTTCGCCGTCGCGGGGCTCGCGGGCGCTTGTCTCGAACTTGAAACCCGTCGCCGGCTCCTTGGGGCCGCCGCGGCCCTGCTCGGGGCGTTTCATGTCGGTGCAAGCCACTCGTTGGCGGGCCTGTTCGGTCTCGGCGCGGGCGTCGCCGTGGTTGTCGTCATCCTCGTCCGTCGTCATGGATGGAATCCCGTCGCGCTGGTTCCCCTCGTGCTGGTGGTCGCCGCCGTGGCGCCGAGGGCGTCAGGGGTCGCGAACCGGGTTTCGAACATCGCGCGGGGCGAGGACAAGACTTCGCGGGTCCGCCTCGGCCTTTGGAAGGGGACCCTGCGCCTCGCCGCGGCCCACCCTGTCCTCGGATGCGGGACGGGAAACTTCCGGATGGCCTTTCCTCCATACCGCGACGAGGCGGAACGGAAGCTGAGCCACGAGGGGCGCGGCGTGTCCTATGTCGAGGCCGAGGACCCTCACAACACCTACCTCCAGGTTCTGGCGGAGTCCGGGCCGATCGCCCTGCTCGCGATCGTCGGGGCGGGCCTGCTGGCGCTCCCGGCGGGGTTCCGGGCTTCGCGGGCCCCGGATCCGCGGCTGGCCATCGCGGGATCGGCGGGACTCGCAGCGCTCGCCGTTTCGGGGGCGTTCAACTCGCTCTCGGGCCATCTGCCGTTCGCCGTGCTGGCTGGGCTGTTCGCCGGGCTGACCGTGCCGGCCATTGCGGAGATTGAGGCGCCTCCGCGGCGACCCGCCGTACGGGCGGCCGTCTGCGTGGCGGCCGCATTCCTCGCGCTCGCCTCCATCCCGTGGTTCGTCGCGGATGGCCGATACCGCGACGCGATGCACACGAGCGATCCGGCGGAACGGCTGGCGCACGCGAGGGCGGCGGTCTCGGCGCTCCCCGGCCACTGGCGCGCGCGGTTCCAGATCGCCGACTGCTGGCGGGCGCTCGGGGAGTCGGAGGGCACGGTGCGCGCGGAGCTCCGCGACATCCTGGAGGTCCATCCGCACCACGTCCCGGCGCTCGTCTCGCTGTCCGAGGGGGCGACCGCGGAGGAGGAGGAGCGTCTCCTGCGGCGCGCGGAGGAGCTGGCGCCGGAGTTCACGGCCGTCCAGGAGCGGCTCTCACGGCTCGACCGAAAGCGGGGCGACTACCCCGCGGTGCGGCGGCGCCTGGAGCGGATTCTCGAGTCGCTGCCGGGGGACGCCCACGTGCTCTACTCGATGGGCCGGACGTGGCTCATGGGAGGAAAGCGGGAGGAGGCTCTTCCGTGGTTGAGGCGGGCGGCGGCGGTTAATCCGATGGTGCGTGAGCGGCTGAGCACGGATCATCCGGAATTGCGGAACGATGCGCGGTTCGCGGATCTGCTGGGACCTTGAGCGCATGACGCATCACGCATGACGCATTACGGGATTGTTTCAGGAAGACTTCCGTCATGCGTAATGTGTCATGCGTAATGCGGGTATCGTCTACTTGGTCACCACCTTCAGTGTCGCCTTCTTCAGGAAGAGCAGCGCGAACGCGGTGTCCACCACCGGGATCTCGTCGTAGGATTCCCACCCGCCGTCCGGCCGCTGGTCGCGGATCAGGAGCACCGCGCCCTCGAGGTACCAGTCGTGGCCGCCGATCTCGCGGATCCCGTACAGGACCCCGACCCGCTCGAGGCTGTACAGGTAGTAGAGGTAAAAGACGCTCCAGAATCCCGCGGAGGGCGGGCATCCGCGGACGCTGTAGTTCGCCTGGAGCCACGCCAGCCCGGTCCGCTTCGCGTTCTCCATCCGCGACTTCAGCGCCTCGTCCATGTCCTTCGCGCGGACGAGCTCGCTCTGGGCGATGATCAGCGAGGTCAGCCCGGCGCAGACCATCGACCCGTAGCCCCGGTCGGGCACCTCTTTTTCCAATCCCGGAAGCGGGCGCACCCAGTAGCCCCACGCCCCGGGAGAGAGCTGCTCCTCCGCCCGCACCTCGACCCCGCGATCGGTCGCGGAGGTCCACGCGATCTTCAGCTCCACCTTGGGGCCGGCCGACGGTTTCTGCGCCTCGATCCAGTGCTCGGCGATGTGCCTCCAGACCTTGCTCGGGATTTTGGCCCCGCATCGCGCGGCGGACTTGAGCCCGAGGAGCGCGTACTGGGTGTTCGAGTGGTCGTAGTAATCCTCGTACTGCGCCTGCGTGGGCCATGCCATCGCGGGATACCCCCACGTGCCGTCCTTGCGCTGGCGCGCGAGGAGCCAGTCGACCGCGCGCTGCAGCCAGCCCGAATCCTCGCGGGTCATCTTTTCCAGGATCGCCTTGCGCGCCTTCTCCTCGGTGAGTTCCACGACCTCCTCGTACTGCTCCAGAGGGAGGTACTTGGCCTCGAGCGCCATGAGGGAGGCGCCGACATCGTAGACGTGGCGGAGGTCGGCCCTCTGGACCAGGGCGAGGGCCTCCCGGACCACCGGATCGTCCTTCGGGACGCCCGCGTGGAGAAGCGCCGTGAGGCAGAGCGCCGTGCTGCCGACGGGGAACTCGCGGGCGAACGATCCTCCGGAATCAATCCACGAGCCGTTCCGCTCGCGGGCCTTCTTGAGCCACTCCGCACCGCGCTTGATGGCGTCGTGGACCGACTCGCGCGTCGCCACGAGATCGAGCTTCACGTAGTCCTTCTTGAGATCGAACTGGAGCGCCTCGGCGGTCTTGGAGTTTTTCGGTTCCTCGCCCTGCTTGATGCCGCGGAATTCCGAGACGCGGCCGCTGAAAGAAGTCTGGATCCGGACGGGGACGGTGCCCTCGAGGCTGAACCAGGCGACGGCCGACATCGAGGAGACCGCGGTGCGGCCGAGGTCCTTGCGTTCCTTCGAGTCGAACTTGAGCTCGAAGAACTGGGCGGTCGTCTCGATGCGGGCGCAGTCGCGGCCCCCCATGGGCTCGATCTTCACGAAGTTCTGGAAGCCGCGCGCCCCGAGGGGGGTGTAGCAGTGCGAGCGGGTCAGGGCGTTGCGGCCGGACTCGAAGAAGTCCTCCTCGACTTTCCATCGGGCGCCCGGGCGGACGGGGCCCGGGGGGAGGCGCAGGGCGACGCGGAGGGGGAGTTCCAGGCACGTGTTGACGGTGATGTTGCAGGTCCCGTCGGGATTGAGGTCGGCGGGGAAGAGGACGAATGATCGGTCGGGCCGGAGGAAGGCCTTGCCGCCGCGCAGTTCGGAGACGGTGTAATCCGCGGCCGATTTCTCCGGCAGGTCCCAGGAGAGCTTGATCTCGGGCGGGTCCTGGGCGGGCGCGATCGCGAGGAGGGCGGCAAGAATCAGGAGGGCGCGCATCAGGTCTCTCTATGGTACGACGCGGGCGGCGCGCCAGACAAAACATACTACCGGTGACACCGATCTACGAGGGGAAGGGGGCCGGGTGAAGGGACCGTGTGGAGCTTCCAGCTCCCCGTTCCCAGCTCTAGAAGCTTCAAGCTCCACGCGTCCGCCTGAAGTCTGAAGTCCGATGTCTGAAGTCTGGCTTGTGGTGGACAGGACCGGGATTGAACCGGCGACCCCTGCATTTTCAGTGCAGTGCTCTACCAGCTGAGCTACCTGTCCACGAGGGGAGGAGTAGAGCGGCCCGATTATACGGGGTCGAATCGCGGAGTCAATCCGCCGCCCCGGACCGCCGACCGACGGGACCTGGAAGCAGGCCGCTGGCCGCTCCCCTGATGCCTGATGCTCTTCTCCGCCTGATTCTTGATTCTTGATTCCTCCCCCGTGCTATCGTTATCGGGACATGTCCGATCGCACCACCGAGTTCGGCCACGGCGGCACGGCGTTCCCGTCCACCCGGTGGTCCCAGCTCCTCGGGGACAAGGACGGTCCGAAGCGCGACTACCGCGACGGCCTCGCGCGCATCCTCGTCGAGTACTGGAAACCGGTCTACGTTTTCGTCCGCCGGGCGTGGGGGAAGTCGTCCGAGGACGCCAAGGACCTGACCCAGGCCTTCTTCACCGAGGTCATCGACAAGGATCTTCTCTCGAAGTACGCGCCCCAGCGCGGCCGGTTCCGCACGTTCCTCAAGGCGGCGCTCAAGAATTTCCTCGCCGACGAACACCGAACCGCGGGACGCCAGAAACGGGGCGGAGGCAAGATTCGCATCCCCGTCGACGCCGAAGTCGCCCCCCTCGAGGAGATCGCCGCCGCCCCCGGGGGGGAGTCCCCCGAGGCCTGCTTCGACCGCGCGTGGGCCAACGAGATCCTCGCCGCGGCCCTGTCGGACCTCAAGCGGGAACTCAAGGCGGAAAAGCGCGAAAGCGCGTATGAGACCCTGGAGATCTACGACTTGGCGCCGCCCCCCGGAGAATCGCTCGGATACCGCGAAGTGGCCCAGCGGCTCAAGCGCTCCGAGGCCGAGGTCAAGGCCGACCTCGCCTACGCCCGCCAGAAGCTCCGCCACGTCCTGGCCGAGCGCGTCCGCCTCTACTGCGAAAACGACAGCGACGTCTTCAAGGAACTCAACGACATCCTCTCTCTCTAGGGGTGCATCAAGTTTGATTCTGCGGCCAGGCCGGGGCTCTTGGACATTGGACATCGGACTCAGGACGAACATGGGACTCAGGACTCAGGACTTCGCAAATGCGTGACACCGACCCCCGGATCCTGGACCGCCTCCGCCGCCGGCTCACGGCCGCGAGCGACGCGTCGATCGGCACCCTGGCCGTCGCGCGGGGATGGATCACCCAGCTCCAGCTCCGCGAGGGACTCCGCGATGGGAAGAAATCCGGCAAGCCTCTCGGAGACGTGCTGGTCGCCCGCGGCGTTCTCACGCCCGCCCAGCTCGAGGAATTGATTCTCGCGAAGTGATCCCGGTCCGGCGCTCCCTACCGGCCGAGAACCTTCCGCACGGTCGCGATGATGGTCGCGGCCGTGATCCCGTGCATTTCCATCTCTTCCTTCGGCGTCGCCGACCTCGGCAGGCGCGAGACGCCGAGCATCTCGACCCGTGCGAGGCCCGACACCTCGTGCGCCACGGCGTCGCCGAGGCCGCCGTGGATGGAGTGGTCCTCAACCGTGATGATGTGCTTCGTTTCTTCCGCCGCACGGCGGAGCGCCTTCGCGTCGATCGGCTTCACGCAGTAGGCGTCGATGACGCGGATGGGGATCCCTTCCTTGCCCAGCTGGTCGGCCGCGTGGAGCGCCTCGAAGATCGTGATCCCCGCCGCCACCACCGTCGCGCGGTCGTTCGCCCCGGTCCGGAGGGTCTTCGATCCCCCGACGGGGAAGCGCTCGGAGTTGGCGTAAAGAACAGGCGTCTTGGGCCGCGTCGTCCGGATGTAGATCACGCCCCGGGTCATGGAGGCTTCCGCCACAAGCCGCTCCGCGCTCACCGCGTCGGCGGGATAGAGCACCGTGGAGTCCAAGAGCGCCCGGAACATCGCGAGATCCTCGAGTCCCATCTGCGACGGTCCGTCTTCGCCGATCGAGACGCCCGCGTGGCTTCCGCACAGCACGAGCGTCCCCACGCGTGAATAGACCGCCATGCGGATCTGGTCGTGCGCCCGGGTCAGGAAGGCCGCGAAGGTGGAGGCGAACGGGATCTTGCCGTCGGCGGCGAGGCCCGTCGCCATGCCGACCATGTTCTGCTCGGCGATGAAGGCCTCGACGAACCGCTCCGGCCGCACCGCCTTGAATTTCTCCGAGAAGGTGGAGTTCTTCACGTCGCCGTCGAGGACGACCACGTCGGGGTTGATCCGCCCGAGCTTGGCGAGGGCCGTCCCATACGCCTCGCGGGTGGCGACCTCCTGGCCGGGCGCGTACTCCGGAACGACCTCGCCGTGGGCCAGGACGGTGGTCCGGAGGCTCGTAATGTGCGTCGTGCGGGGTTTGATGGGGATCGTCACGTCGGTGTCGCCCAGCTCGCGCAGGGCCGCCTCGAGCTCGGGGCCCTTCTTGAGCGGTTTCCCGTGCCAGCCCTCCTTGCCTTCGAGCGCGGAAACCCCCTTGCCCTTCACGGTGCGGGCGATGATCGCGGTCGGCCGGCCTTCCGTGGTGCGCGCCTTCTCGAAGGCGTCGATGAGCGCGGGCACGCTGTGGCCGTCGACGATGAGGACGGCCCAGCCGAACGCGGCGAACTTGCGTCCATAAGCCTCGGCGTCGAGGAGATGCATCGTCGGGCCGCTCTGGCCGAGCCCGTTGACGTCCACGATGGCGCACACGCGGTCCATCTGGTTGTGCGCGGCGAACGCCGCCGCCTCCCACACGGAGCCCTCCGCCGTCTCGCCGTCGCCCATGAGGCAGTAGACGCGCGACGCGATGCCGTCGAACTTCCGGGAGAGCGCGATGCCGACGGCGGCCGACAGGCCCTGGCCGAGCGAACCCGTGGCGACGCGGATCCAGGGCGACAGCGGAGTCGGATGGCCCTCGAGGGGGCTCTTCGCCTGGCGGAGCGTGAGCGGGTCCTCGGCGATGCAGCCCGCCTCGTGGAGCGCGGCCCACAGGATGGGCGCCGCGTGGCCCTTCGACATCACGAACGCGTCGGTGTTTCGCGCCCCGGGTTCCTTGGGGTCGTACTTCATCTCGTGGAAAAAGAGGACCGACATGATTTCCGCGCACGACATGCAGGTCGTCGGGTGGCCCGAGTCGGCCTCCGAGGTCGCCAGGAGCGAGAGGCGCCGCAGTTTCTGCGCCATCTGAGCGAGCTGAGAAGTTTGCGTCATGACGTGCGTGTCCACCGTGTTCCCCCCGTGAGTCTCCCGCCGGCGTATGATAACGAGGCGAAGCTCCGAGCTTCAAGCTCCAAGCAAGAGACGTCATCGCGAATGCGGCGCCCATTCCGAGTGAATCCGTCGCGAGGCTTGAAGCTTGAAGCTTGGAGCTTGAAGCGAGGCTCCGCCCCCTCCCGTATAATCGACGTCACTTTCAACGGAGCACTCATGGCGCGCAGGATTCTGATCATGGCGACGGCTTCCGCCCTCGTCGCGATGGGATTCGTCTTCGGGACGGTCACCAGCCTGGCGCTCCTGCCCGGCGGCGGGCCGGCGAAGAAAGTCGGCGAGGTCCACCGGCTGGTCCAGCGCTATTACCCGGACGACGTGCCGCCCGAGCGGCTGGAGCGCGCGGCGCTCACCGGGATGCTGAAGGCCGTGGACGACCACAGCGAGTACTTCACCGCGGAGCAGTGGCGCGAGTGGCGGCCGCGTCACATGGAGGGCAAATTCGACGGCGTGGGGGTCCAGGTCGAACCCGATCCGAAAACCGGCTACTACCTGGTCACGACTCCGATCGAGGACTCGCCCGCCTTCCAGGCGGACGTCCTCCCCGGCGACCTCATCCTGGCCGTCGACGGCGTGGACATCAAGAATCAGGCCTTCGAGGAGGTCGTGTACCGGATCCGGGGGGAACCCGGGTCCAAGGTCACGCTGACGCTGAGTCGTCCCGGGAAGGACCGGTTCGACGTGCCCCTGGTCCGCGCCGAGGTCAAGATCCGGGCGGTCCATCACAAGATGGTCGACGCGCAGGCCGGGATCGGCCTCGTGCGGATCTCCGAATTCACCGAGATGCTTCCCGACTTCGATCGGGCCATGTCGGACCTGCAGTCGAAAGGCCTGCGGGCGCTCGTGATCGACCTCCGCTTCAACGGCGGGGGCCTGCTCTCCTCGGCGGTGGAAGTGTGCGATCGCTTCCTCCCGTCGGGACGCGTCGTCGTGGCCGCGGAGGGGAAGCGTCCGGGCGACCGGAGGGAGTACCGGACGCGGAGCGACGCCGACCTGCCGTCGAATATTCCCGTGGTGGTTCTCGTGAACGGATTGACGGCCAGCGCGAGCGAGATCGTCGCGGGCGCGTTGCGCGACCACGGACGCGCCGTGCTGGTCGGATCGCGCACGTACGGCAAGGGGACGGTGCAGACGCCCTTCGACCTGTCGGACGGGTCGCACCTGAAGCTGACGACGGCGCGGTGGGTGACTCCGAACGGCGTCCGGGTCGGCCCCAAGGACGCCAACTCTCCAGGCGGGCTCGTGCCTGATTACGTGGTGGAGATGACGCGCGAGGAGGAGACGGCGCTCCTCAAGAAGTGGTGGAGCGAGCGCGTCGTGAAGGGGCCGCCACCTCCGGTGGAGCCGGTGAAGGACTTTCCGCTCGAGGCGGGCCTCGAGATTGTCCGCGCGAAGCTGGCGGACCGGCCGGCGAGCGTGACTCCCCGCGAAGTCGCCAAGATCCCCACCCCCGAGCCGAAATGAACGTCCTCGGGATCGAGTCGAGCTGCGACGAGACGGCCGCGGCGGTCGTGCGCGACGGCCGCGAGATCCTGTCGAGCGTGGTCCAGTCGCAGATCGACCTGCACGCGCTTTACGGCGGCGTGGTGCCGGAGCTCGCCGGCCGCGCCCACATCGAGGCCATCGTCCCGGTGGTCGACGGGGCGCTCGCGCAGGCGGGAATCCGCCTGGACGCCGTCGACGGGATCGCCGTGACGAACACGCCGGGGCTCATCGGAGCTCTTCTTGTCGGGGTTTCGATGGCGAAGTCGCTCGCCCTGGCGACGGGGAAGCCCCTGGCCGGGGTCGACCACATCCACGGGCACATCTACGCGGTGAAACTCGCCTTTCCCGAGCTGGAATACCCGTTCGTATCGCTCGTCGTGTCGGGAGGCCACACGAGCCTCTATCACAGCTGGAGCGAGACGCGCCACGATCTGCTCGGCGCGACGACGGACGACGCGGCGGGGGAGGCGTTCGACAAGGTGGCGAAGATCCTGGGTCTCGGCTTTCCGGGCGGGCCGATCATCGAGCGGCTCGCGAAGGGTCATGACCCGGCTAAGGTCGCGTTCGCGCGGACCCTGCTCGAGCCCGACTCGCTCGACTTCAGCTTCAGCGGGGTCAAGACGAGCGTGCTCTATCACGTGCGGGGGCAGGACGGGAAGAAGCCGCGGGCGCTCGGCGACGCGGAGGTCGGCGACATCTGCGCCGGGTTCCAGGAGGCGGTGGTCGACGTGCTCGTCGAGAAGACGCTGAGGGCCTGCGCGAAAACGGGCGCGAAGCGCGTGGCGGTGGGGGGCGGGGTGGCGTGCAACGGCCGCCTGCGGGAGAAACTCGCGGCGGCGGGGAAGGGGCTGGGGATCGCGACGTACTTCCCGCCCGGCCGGTTCTGCACGGACAACGCCGCGATGATCGCGGGGCTGGGCTACCACCTGCTCCGCGAGGGGAAAGGGTCGGACCTCACGCTCGACGCGGAGCCTACCAAACGAACACGGGTCTGAGTGCGCTCCAGGTCACCATCGCGCTGACAAGTTCATGTTCTGAGTTCGAGGTTCAATGTTCGTCCGAAGTCCAATGTCTCACCGACTTCGGACCCAGGACG
>DASXTT010000286.1:0-2502 GCA_036505255.1 Planctomycetota bacterium
CGGTCGGCGAAGGACTTGAACCCGCACATCTCGAGTTTCTTGAGCTGCATGGTTTTGTGTTTCCTGCAGTAAGTGAGTCTTCGGACTTCAGACTTCGGGATCCTTCTGAAGTCTGATGTCTGAAGTCTGATGACTAGGCAAGCAGAATCCCCGCCAGCGAGCGGAGGGCCCGCATCAGCCTGTGAATGACCCCTCTCATACGACTCCCCCTCTCGGAAACGTCATAGTTGTATCGGCTAATTGAAGGCCGGCGTTGAACGAAGAATGACCGGCATCCGGCATCCGGCATGAGGCACCAGGGGAGGATCCGAACGGAGGCTTGAAGCTTCCCCTGATGCTTGATGCTTGATGCCTGCGGCCCGTCCTATCCAAACAGGACTGGCCGATCGATGAGACCCTGCCGGATGGCGGCGTAATGGGCATGGCGGGAGGGCGCGATGGCGCCGGACCGGAGCGCCTCGAGGACGGCGCAGTGGGGTTCCTTCAGGTGGGAGCAGTTCCGGTACTTGCACCGTTCGGCGCGGCCGGCGAATTCAGGGAAATAGTCCCTGAGGGTGCCGGGGGTGATCTCCCACAGCGCGAAGATTTCCAGCCCGGGAGTGTCCGCCACGAAAGTGCCGGGGCCGATTTCAACCAGCTCCGACCAGCTCGTCGTGTGACGTCCCCCGCCGGTCCGCTCGCTGACCTTGCCCGTCCTCGCCGACGACCCCGGATGGAGCGCGTTCAGGAGACTGGATTTTCCGACGCCGGAGGGACCGATCAGCACCGTCGTCTTCCCCTGGAGAAACGCCCGGAGCCCGGCGATGCCATCTCCGCGCGAGGCGGCCGTGAGGAATACCGGAATGTCCAGCGGCGGGTAGACCTCGAGCCCCTCCGCGGGCCCGAGGTCCGACTTGTTGACGCAGACCGCCGCGGGAATCCCGGCCGCCGAGGCCATGACCGTGCACCGGTCGATGGTCAGCAGATCGAGATCCGGCTGGCGGACCGATTCGACGATCAGGATCGCGTCGACGTTCGCGACCAGGATCTGCTCCTTGCGGAGATTCGCGGGATCCGGGCGGGATAGCTTGGAGCGGCGGGGCCGGACTTCCTCGATCACCCCCTCACCATCGCCGGTCGCCGTCGCCACGACCTCGTCTCCGAGGGCGGCGAGGCGGACGGAGGAGGGTTTCCGTTCCTTCTTGAGCCGGCCCCGGAAAGTGCAGGAGAGGATGCCCGCCTCCGTCGCCACCTCGTACGTCCTGCCGACGATTTTGGCGATCCGGCCGATCACGGGACGGACACCTGGGCGCAAAGCGTTTCGAGGGCCGCCCGCCGCAGGAGGGCGAAGAGTTCGGCCGGCGCGAGCCGGGCGCGCGCCTCCGGTGGGACCCGCGCGGTGCCCTGAGTCATGAGCGTGTGGAACCGGGCTTCCGAGGCGATCCCCTCGTCGGCGCTCATCGATCCGAAATCCCCAAGATGGACTCCGTCCGTGTAGGCCGGACCCGCCTCGAGCGAACGGGCGCGGGCGAACATCTGCCGGTCGATGCGGAAGAACCGGCCCGCGGCTTCGGGACCGCCGAGGTCGTGGAGCGCCAGCCGCAGCCCGTGCTTCTCGGACTCCTCGCGCACCCGGAAATAGAGGAACGAGAGGATGCGGATGCCGAGCCGCAGGGCGGACTCGTCCGAGGCCATCTCGGCGCCGCACATCAGCCGGACCGCTTCGTTGAGGCCGGCCAAACCGACGGCGTATTCGTGCGCGTCGCCGCGGGGCCGCCGCAGGAGCGTCCGCTTCACGAGATGGGCCCGCACGGCCGCGTCGAGCGCGACCTCCAGCTCCGCGTAGAAGTCCGATCCCCCCTCGCCGCGGTAGCACGCCTGGGGGAGATTGATCGAAACCGCCTGGGCGATGACGAAGGGCCCCGCATCCTGCTCCGAAGGGCCACGGACGGCGTACCGTGACACCCGATGGCCCGTGCCTCCGGCGCGCTCGAAGACGAAGACCGCGCGGCCGCGCTCGAGGGCGGCCCGGCAGGCCTCGCGGAGCAGCAGGACCCCCTCCTCGTCCGAGAACAGGTCCGCGGGGACGTGAAAGACGAGGCCGGCTCCAAGATCGCGGGCCGCCCGAAGCACCTCAAGGGTGAAACGATTCGCCGCCGGATCGACGGGCCGGCCCAGATCGAGACCGAGATGGAGAGGCGGCGCGCCCCGCTGGAGAAGCTGGAGCACCAGGTGGGCCGCCTCCTCCGCGACCGTGGCGTCGGAGGCGCCGGCCATGAAGGGCGCATACCCGGAATTGAGGCGCACCAGTTCCACTCCGCCCGACGCCTCGCGCGCGGCCGCGGCCAGCCGGGCATCGAGGTGCGCGCCGAGCGTGCGGGCCCCCGCGGGCGGCTCGGAGAGGAGCGGATGATTCCCCGTTCGCGCCCCGCCCCGCCGCAGGTCATCGACCGGAATCGCCAGCCAGTGGACCTTGAGCGGGTATTCCAGGTCATGGATGTGGATCCGGCCCTCGACGTGGGC